>NZ_JBHYXD010000024.1:0-18070 GCF_042751995.1 Streptomyces sp. NPDC059371
GAGGGCGGCGCGTGCCGCTCGGCGCCCCACTTCTCCTCTCTCTCCGGGGTCAGCAGTTCAGCCACGTCCAGGATGTGGTGGCACTCCATGGATGGAAGGCCCGTGGTCTACGGGCCCGCCGTTCCGGTACGAGGTCGCGGCGTCCGGGGTGCAGGCGCGTACGCGGTCTCAGGGCCCCGCGGGTTCGCGCACGGGCTCGGGCGCGGAGGACACGGAAGCGGACACGGACGCGGTCTCGCGCCGCGCCGGTACTCGCTCGTGGACGACGGCCGAGGCGGCGGGCGCCGGCTTCGGCAGTGGGACCGTCATGGCCACCAGCAGCCCGAGAGCGAGCGCCGAGAGGGTGATCAGCACGATCCCCAGACTCGAACTCGTCTGTGACAGCAGCAGCATGGCGAGGGTGGAGAAGATCACGGTGCAGGAACCGTAGGCGAGCTGTGCGGCGGTCGGACGAGGCATGGCAATCGTGTCCTCGGATGGGGGTTCTCCCCCCGGTGCCTCTCGCGATGGGGGAGGGTGCGGATAGATGTCGGGGCTGGGACAACGGTGTCGACGTGGCTGTCCGCCGGCTTCCGACGTCCGCCAATCGACTCTATTCGCCTGCATGCCCGAGTGGAACGTCCGGTAAGCGTGACCTTACCCACGGTGCCGGTGCACAGGGGGCGCACGGATTCATCGCGTCCTCCAAGTGGGCCGGAAAGCGCGCCTGTTGGAGGCGATCGGGGCCGTCCGGATACCGAACGGAGGCTCCGCATAATGCACTTGCCAGGTTCAAGTCAAGATCTGTTTTTTCTTTCGTAACTCCGGTCAAATGTCGTCACTTGAATCGCGTAGACGCGTGCGGACCTCCATGACCCGGAACCCCCTCCGCGCGAACGTGCGCGGGGGAGGACATCAAGTGACCAACAGACCATGGACGTTCAGAGCAGCCGCGGTGGGCGTAGCCTTCGCGGCGGCCACCGCCACGTTCTCGACGTACGCCGTGGCGCAGGCCGACTCGGCCGCCGCGTCACCCGTCGTGGACCGCCACGACCCGCAGCCGGTCAAGAACACGGTCGACCACGACCTCGACGGCCCGCTGAGCAAGACCCAGGACGCCCAGCGCCAGGAGGCGCTGAACCAGGTCATAGCCGGCGACGCCAAGGTGCAGAAGCGCAACGGCTCGCAGGTCGTCCAGCTCAAGAGCAAGAAGGGCGACAGCAAGTACGTCGAACTCGGCCGCGAGAAGACCGACAAGATCTTCACGATCCTGGTGGAGTTCGGCGACAAGACGGACCCCAAGTTCGGCGGCACCGCCGGACCCGGGCACAACCAGATAGCCGCGCCGGACCGTGCGAAGGACAACAGCACGGCCTGGCAGGCGGATTACAACCAGAAGCACTTCCAGAACCTCTACTTCGGCACCGGCAAGAACGTCGAGTCGATGAAGAAGTTCTACGAGACGCAGTCCTCGGGCCGCTACTCGGTGGACGGCAAGGTCGCCGACTGGGTCAAGGTCCCGTACAACGAGGCCCGTTACGGCAACAACGCCTGTGGCAGCACGAACTGCCCGAGCGTGTGGAACGTCGTCAGTGACGGCGTCACCGCCTGGGTCGCCCAGCAGAAGGCGGCGGGCAAGACCGACGCGGCCATCAAGGCGGACCTGGCGCAGTTCGACCAGTGGGACCGTTACGACTACGACGGCGACGGCAACTTCAACGAGCCCGACGGCTACATCGACCACTTCCAGATCGTGCACGCCGGTGAGGACGAGTCCGCGGGTGGCGGCGTCCAGGGCAAGGACGCGATCTGGGCCCACCGCTGGTACGCCTTCGGCACCGACGCGGGCGCCACGGGTCCCGCGGACAACAGGCTCGGCGGCGCGCAGATCGGCGACACCGGCATCTGGGTCGGCGACTACACCATCCAGCCGGAGAACGGCGGACTCGGCGTCTTCGCCCACGAGTACGGCCACGACCTCGGTCTGCCGGACCACTACGACACCGCCGGCGGCGACAACTCCACCGGTTTCTGGACCCTGATGTCCTCGGGCTCGTGGCTCGGCACCGGCAAGAAGTCCATAGGTGACCTCCCCGGCGACTTCAACGCCTGGGACAAGCTCCAGCTCGGCTGGCTGAACTACGACACCGCCAAGGCCGGCAAGCAGTCCACGCACAAGCTGGGCGTCGCCGAGTACAACACCTTCGACAAGCAGGCGCTCGTCGTCTCCCTGCCGGAGAAGGCGGTCACGACCACGGTCGTCAATCCGGCGCAGGGCTCGTCCCAGTGGTGGAGCGGCAGCGGTGACAACCTGAAGAACACGCTGACCCGGTCCGTGGACCTCACGGGCAAGTCGTCGGCGAAGCTGACCCTCGACGGCTGGTACGACATCGAGGCGAACTACGACTACCTCTACACCGAGGTCTCGACCGACGGCGGCGCCAACTGGACCGCCCTGGACGGCACGGTGGACGGCGCCGCCATCCCGCGGGACGGCAGCGACAAGCCCGCCCTCACCGGCACGGTCGACGCGTACAAGAAGCTCGTGTTCCCGCTCGACGCCTACGCGGGCAAGAAGATCGACCTGCGCTTCCGCTACCAGAGCGACGGCGGCGTGGCGCTCAAGGGCTTCGCGGCCGACGAGATCAGCGTCACCGCCGACGGCACCGCGCTCTTCTCGGACAACGCCGAGACGGCCGACGCCGCTTGGACCGCCGCCGGCTTCTCCCGCATCGGCGCCTCGTTCACCAAGAACTACGCGCAGTACTACCTCGCGGAGAACCGTCAGTACGTGTCGTACGACAAGACCCTCAAGGTCGGCCCGTACAACTTCGGCTTCTCGACGACCCGTCCGGACTGGGTGGAGCACTACGCCT
Organism: Streptomyces sp. NPDC059371; assembly: GCF_042751995.1. NCBI lineage: Bacteria > Bacillati > Actinomycetota > Actinomycetes > Kitasatosporales > Streptomycetaceae > Streptomyces > Streptomyces sp. NPDC059371. The sequence goes on from NZ_JBHYXD010000024.1 coordinate 2,856, forward strand.
ACCAGACCGGCCTGTTGATCTGGAAGTGGGACACCTCGCAGGCGGACAACAACACCAGCCAGCACCCGGGTGTCGGCCTCGCGCTTCCGGTCGACTCGCACTCGAAGGCGCTGTGGTGGGACAACGGCACGCTGATGCGCAACCGCATCCAGGCCTACGACTCGCCGTTCAGCCTGTACCGCACGAGCGGTATCACGCTGCACAGCGCGGACGTCGCCACGAAGATTCCGTCGTCGAAGGGGGTGTCGGTCTTCAACGACCACACCAGCGACTACTACGACAACCGGAACCCGACCGGCGGTGTCAAGGTCACTGACACCAACACCAAGATCGAGATCGTCAAGCAGGCCAAGGATGGCTCGACGATCTCCCTCAAGGTCGGCCCCGCGGTGAAGTAACAGCATTTTCGCAGGTCAGAAGCGTATCGGCGGCAACCCCTGGCGGGTTGCCGCCGATCGTGTTTAGGTGCCTCCTGTGCCTGGCTTATTGACACCGACATCTGAACCGACTCGCACGGGGGTGTGACCGCATGGCCGCAGGAGGTTTCTGCAGACTGCCGAACGGCAGCGTCGTGGTGGCGCTGAACCTGCCCAGCCCGGCGGGTCCGGTGGGCGGCTGCGTGCGCTTCCTGGTCGTCGCGCCGAACCGCGCCCGCGCCCTGACCAGGCTGCGAAACCTGGGTCTGCGTGCCGTCTACCTCCGGGGCAACGGGTCCCCGCCGAGCCCCGACGAGATCACCGCCGTCCTGCACCACCCCGACGGGCTCATATGGCGCACAGCCCCCGAGAGCGGCTGCACGGAACTCACGCAGGAGCTGTGGCACCCGGTCAGAACCCTGCTCAGACGCCCGGCACCCCAGCCGTGACCTGCACGGACGCGAACCGAGGAGACCCGGGAAACCGTCCAGACGGGCCCTAGACCACCGGCTTGCCCGTGAGCTCGATCCCGGCGGCGCGCATCTCCTCCAGCGCCCGCTGCGTCGTCTCCTCCGCCACGCCGGCTGTCAGGTCCAGCAGGACGGTCGTACGGAAGCCCTGCCGCGCCGCGTCCAGGGCGGTCGCCTTCACGCAGTGGTCGGTCGCGATGCCGACCACGTCCACCTCGCCGATACCGCGGGCGCGCAGCCAGTCGCCCAGCGCCAGCCCGTTCTCGTCGGCGCCCTCGAAGCCGCTGTACGCCGCCGCGTAGGCGCCCTTGTCGAAGACCGCGTCGATCGCGCCGGAGGCGACGGCCGGGGCGAAGTTGGGGTGGAAGCCGACCCCCTCGGTGCCGGCCACGCAGTGCGCGGGCCAGGAGTGCACATAGTCGGGGTTGTCGGCGAAGTGGCCCCCGGGAGCGATGTGCAGATCGCGGGTGGCGACCACGTGCCGGTAGCCGGCCGGGGCCTGCCCGATCAGCTCCGTGACGGCGGCGGCCACGTCGGCGCCGCCGGCCACGGCGAGGCTGCCTCCCTCGCAGAAGTCGTTCTGCACGTCTACGACGATCAAGGCGCGGCGCATGGGCTGTGTCCTTCGGCTATGGGGGCGGCAGACAAGGGTGCGGGCCCGGCCGTTGAACTTCCGAGCCTAGAGAATTCCGGGGCGGTGCGGGAGGGGGCATTCGGCTTCCACGGCCCGCTCGGGCACGCTGCCGTTGCATTCCCGCTCACCGAGGGTTCATGCGCGGTACCACCTTGGTAACGCCCGCACCACCCGCACCACCCGTCGCTGACGTCTCAGACGTATTCGGTGGGGATCACGGGCTCGCCGCGCGAGAGCTGGGTCGCCGACAGCGGCAGCCGGGCGCGGGCCGCCGCGTGCCGGTCGCGTACGACGTCGAGCGGCTCGCGGGACAGGACCTGTCCGCCCTTGACCAACTGGACCAGGAGCTGCCGGTCGGCCAGCTCGGCGGGCACCGGCCCGACGCCGATCACCTCGGCCTCGGCGACCCCTTGTCCGTCCACGCGCCGCGCGGCCCACTTGCGGCCGCCGATGGACGTCTTGCCGCCCGTGGACTTCTTGGCCACCGGCTCCAGCGGGGCCTTCGGGTCGGCCGACTCGGCACGGGCGACCAGTTTGTAGACCATCGAGCACGTCGGATGGCCGGATCCCGTCACGAGCTGGGTGCCGACGCCGTACGCGTCCACGGGCGCCGCCGCGAGCGAGGCGATGGCGTACTCGTCGAGGTCGGAGGTCACGACGATCTTCGTCTCCGTCGCGCCCAGCTCGTCGAGCTGGCGGCGCACCCGGTGGGCGACGAGCAGCAGGTCACCGGAGTCGATGCGCACCGCGCCGAGTCCGGTCCCGGCGACCTCGACGGCCGTGCGGACGGCCTCGGCGACGTCGTACGTGTCCACGAGCAGGGTGGTGCCGCGGCCCAGCGAGTCCACCTGGGCCCGGAAGGCGTCCCGCTCGTGGTCGTGCAGCAGGGTGAAGGCGTGCGCCGAGGTGCCCACGGTCGGGATGCCGTAGCGGAAACCGGCGGCCAGGTCGGAGGTGCTGGTGAACCCGCCGACGTACGCGGCGCGCGAGGCGGCCACCGCGGCCAGCTCGTGGGTGCGCCGGGCGCCCATCTCGATCAGCGGGCGGGTTCCGGCGGCGGAGGACATGCGGGAGGCGGCCGCCGCGATGGCGGAGTCGTGGTTGAGGATGGAGAGGATCACCGTCTCCAGGAGCACGCACTCGGCGAAGCTGCCCTCGACCCGCAGGAGGGGCGAGCCGGGGAAGTACACCTCGCCCTCGGGGTAGCCCCAGATGTCCCCGCCGAAGCGGTAGGAGGCGAGCCACCGCAGCGTCGGCTCGTCCACGATCCCGCGCTCGCGCAGAAAGCCGATGACGTCCGGGTCGAACCGGAAGTTCTCGACGGCGTCCAGGACGCGCCCGGTGCCCGCGAGGACTCCGTAGCGCCGCCCTTCGGGCAGCCGGCGGGTGAAGACCTCGAAGACCGAGCGCCGCTCGGCGGTCCCGGCCGCGAGCGCGGCCTGCAGCATCGTCAGTTCGTACTGGTCGGTGAAGAGCGCCGTAGAGGGAACATCCACCGGCAGCCCAAGGTCCGCTGTGTTCATGGCAGGGATCGTACCCCCATTTCGTCAGTTTGACGATTTCTCTCGGACCGGCGATTCCCGCAGCGCCCGAGCCCCTGTTCCAACCCCTGTTCCAGCCCCTGTTCCGGGGCCCGTTTATGCGGGTGCCCCCCTCGGGTGGGAGCATGGGCGATGTGACGGCTCCCGCACCTCTAGAGATCGAGAAGACCGAGTCGGCGGAGGAGGTCTTCGCCGTACCCGAGCCGGACGTCCCCTGGGTCACGATCGTCCACAACGACCCGGTCAACCTGATGAGCTACGTGACGTATGTCTTCCAGACGTACTTCGGCTACCCCAAGGACAAGGCCACCAAGCTGATGATGGACGTCCACCACAAGGGCCGGGCCATCGTCTCCAGCGGCACGCGCGAGGAGATGGAACGCGACGTGCAGGCCATGCACGGCTACGGTCTGTGGGCCACCCTTCAGCAGGACCGGAAGTAGCCGGCCCCCTGTCAACCGACCGCCCGCAGGACCGGAAGTAGCGAACTCACTCCATGCCCGGACACTTCGAACCGCTCCCCGGCGGCGGCGCGGCCGTCGCGCTCGACGAGGTCGAGATCTCCATCATCCGCTCCCTCGCCGTCCAGCTCCTGGAGCTCATCGGTCCCGGCCCCGCGGAGGACGACTCCGCCGACCCGCTCGCCGAGCTGTTCGCCGAGGGCCCCAGCGAGCCGCCGAGCGACCCGGTGCTCCTGCGCCTGTTCCCCGACGCCTACAGCGGCCCCGGCGTCGAGGCCGGAACGCCCGAGCAGGCCGAGGAGCAGCGCGCCCACTCCGCCGAGTTCCGCCGCTTCACCGAGAACGACCTGCGCGCGGGCAAGCGCGAGAACGCCCTCGTGGTGATCCGCTCGCTGGACGAGCTGACGCCCGGCGGCGACGGGGGAGCGGTCCTGGAACTGACCGCCGCGCAGTCCGGGCAGTGGCTGCGCGCCCTCAACGACCTGCGCCTCGCCATCGGTTCGCGGCTCGACGTCGTCGACGAGGAGGACACCGACCTCCTCTACCGCCTCCCCGACGAGGACCCGCGCAAGCCGATGGTGATGGCGTACCTCTGGCTGGGTGGTCTCCAGGAGACCCTCGTCGCCACCCTTATGCCCTGATCCATCCACATCTGCCCACCCGGCGCGCCTCCACGAGTGTTCGCTCAGAGGACGCTCAAATCCGGATAACGATCACGTCACCGTAACCGCGCCCTTTGGGGCGCGGTTCGTCATTTTGTCCGGTTCTTCCTGTGGTCTGCGCAACACGAGCCGCAACCGATCAACGCCGCCCCCGTGATAGATCTTCACGACCGCCCGGCAGGACACCACCCATGTCCCGCCGGGTGCGCCACCGAGCCGGCGGACCGCCGGCCAGGCACAGGCTCCACCTGTCCGGGGGGATCGGAAGCCGATTCGAAGCCGAGGGACTGGCTCGTTCCGGTATGGAGAAAGGCGCACCAGACATGACCTCATCGCAGGTCGACAAGAGTCACGACGGCAGTGAGGCCGTGGGCGGCGACGCCCCCGAAGAGGGGTACGAGCGCGGGCTCGGCAGCCGTCAGGTCCAGATGATCGCGATCGGCGGCGCCATCGGCGTCGGCCTCTTCCTGGGAGCCGGGGCGAACATCGCCAAGGCCGGACCCAGCCTGATCATGATGTACGCCCTCGCGGGCGTGATCATCTTCTTCATCATGCGGGCGCTCGGCGAGCTCCTGCTCTACCGCCCGGTCTCGGGCTCCTTCGCGGAGTACTCCCGCGAGTTCCTCGGCCCGTTCTTCGGCTACTTCACCGGCTGGACGTACTGGCTGATGTGGGTGGTCACCGGCATGGCCGAGCTCACGGCCGCCGCGATCTACGTCCACTACTGGTTCCCGGCGGTTCCCCAATGGGTGACCGCGCTGGTCTTCCTGGTCGTCCTGTTCGTGGCGAACCTGATCTCGGTGAAGCTCTTCGGCGAGATCGAGTTCTGGTTCTCGATGGTCAAGGTCACCGCCCTGCTCGGCATGATCGTCATCGGTATCGGCGTTCTGACCTTCGGCTTCAGTTCCGCCGGTGACACCGCCACCGTCAGCAACCTCTGGCAGTTCGACGGCTTCTTCCCCAACGGCATCGGCTCGTCCCTGATGACCCTCCAGGGCGTCATGTTCGCCTACCTCGCCGTCGAGCTCGTCGGCGTCACCGCGGGCGAGTCCGAGGACCCCGAGAAGACCCTCCCGAAGGCCATCAACACCCTCCCGTGGCGCATCGCCCTCTTCTACGTCGGCGCCCTCACGGTCATCCTCTGCGTCGTGAAGTGGACGGAGTTCGCGCCGAACGTGAGCCCCTTCGTCGCGGCCTTCGCGAAGATCGGCATCCCGGCCGGCGCCGGCATCGTCAACTTCGTGGTCCTCACCGCCGCCCTGTCCTCCTGCAACTCCGGCATGTACTCCACGGGCCGCATGCTGCGGAACCTGGCCGAGAGCGGCGAGGCCCCGAAGGTCTTCAGCAAGCTGTCGTCCACCAAGACGCCCGCGTTCGGCGTCACGGTCTCCGTGCTCTTCATGGGCATCGGCGTGATCCTCAACTACGTCGCCCCCGGGAAGGCCTTCGGCTACGTCACCTCGGTGGCCACCGCGGCCGGCATCTGGACCTGGCTGATGATCCTGGTCAGCCACATCCTCTACCGCCGCGCGGTCGACGCCGGCCGGCTCCCTGCCTCGTCCTTCCCCGCCCCCGGCGGCGCGAAGTGCAGCTATGTCGCCGTCGCGTTCCTGCTCTTCGTCACCGGCCTGATCGCCTACGACCCCGAGTCCCGCATCTGCCTGTACGTGATGGCCGTCTGGACCGCCGCCCTGGCCATCGGCTGGGCGGTCCTCAAGGCACGCAACCCCCAGGTCACCGAGCGCCCCGAGCCGGAGTTCGAGAAGGTCGGCTGACCGCCGGCACGGACGCCCGGCCCCCGGGCCACCGCTCAGGGCGTCCGGCATACGGGCCGTCCCGTACCACGCCTCGGTACGGGACGGCCCTTCTGTCTATCCTGACCAGCATGCTGACCATCACCGAGGCCCTGTTCGACCAGATCGTCGCCCACGCGCGCCAGGACCACCCCGACGAGGCGTGCGGCGTCGTCGCGGGCCCCGCCGGCACCGGCCGCCCCGAGCGCTTCATCCCCATGCTCAACGCGGCCCGCTCGCCCACGTTCTACGAGTTCGACTCCGGCGATCTGCTCAAGCTCTACCGCGAGATGGACGACCGCGACGAGGAGCCCGTCGTCATCTACCACTCGCACACCGCGACCGAGGCCTACCCCTCCCGCACCGACCTCGCCTACGCCAACGAGCCCGGCGCGCACTACGTCCTGGTCTCCACGGCCGACACCGACGACGCCGGCCCCTTCCAGTTCCGCTCCTACCGGATCGTGGACGGTGAGGTCACGGAGGAGGAGGTCAAGGTCGTGGAGAGCTACTGATCTCACCCATCGACCAAAAAGCGTCCGGAATGCGAGATCACACCCCGGGACCCGTACCGGGAATCGATACGATGAGCTCATGGTTCTGAACGACGTGAGCGACAAGACGCCGGGCATGCTGCTCGTAGCGCGCCTGCACGTCGACCTCTGCAGGCTGCAGAGCGCCATCTGTACGCACTGACCTGCCGCCGCCGTACGGCCGGAGAGCCGCGGCTCCGCAACCGGCGTACCCCTTGCCCCGCCCGCGCTGCCGCGCGTCGTCCGACCTGACTTCCTTCCGACAGGAGCCCGCAACCATGGCCATCGAGGTCCGCATCCCCACCATCCTCCGCACCTACACGAACGGCGAGAAGGCCGTCGAGGGCGGCGGGGCGACCCTTGCCGAGCTGTTCACCGACCTCGACACCCGTCACGCGGGCATCCGGGCCCGGATCGTGGACGGCGGCGAGCTGCGCCGCTTCGTCAACGTCTACCTCAACGACGAGGACGTCCGCTTCCTCGACGGCATCAACACCAAGCTCACCGACGGCGACAACGTCACCATCCTGCCGGCCGTCGCCGGCGGCATGGCCTGATCGGACCCTGGTCACCGATGCGCTACGACTCCCCGCTCGCCGCGGTGGGCAACACCCCTCTGGTGCGCCTGCCGCGGTTGTCGCCGTCGGCGGACGTCCGTATCTGGGCGAAGCTGGAGGACCGCAACCCGACCGGTTCCGTCAAGGACCGGCCGGCCCTCCACATGATCGAGCAGGCGGAGAAGGACGGCCGCCTGACGCCGGGTTGCACGATCCTGGAGCCGACCAGCGGCAACACCGGCATCTCCCTGGCCATGGCGGCGAAGCTCAAGGGCTACCGCATGGTCTGCGTCATGCCCGAGAACACCTCGCAGGAACGCCGTGACCTGCTCGGCATGTGGGGCGCCGAGATCATCCCCAGCCCGGCCGCCGGCGGTTCCAACACCGCCGTGCGCGTCGCCAAGGAACTCTCCGCGCAGCACCCGGACTGGGTGATGCTCTACCAGTACGGCAACCCGGACAACGCCGGCGCCCACTACGCCACGACGGGCCCGGAGATCCTCGCCGACCTCCCGTCCATCACCCACTTCGTGGCGGGCCTCGGCACCACCGGCACCCTCATGGGCGTCGGCCGCTTCCTGCGCGAACACAAGCCGGACGTCAAGATCGTCGCCGCGGAGCCGCGCTACGACGACCTGGTCTACGGCCTCAGGAACCTGGACGAGGGCTTCGTACCGGAGCTGTACGACGCCTCCGTCCTCACCACCCGCTTCTCCGTGGGCTCGGCCGACGCGGTCACCCGTACCCGGGAACTCCTCCAGCAGGAGGGCATCTTCGCGGGCGTCTCCACCGGAGCCGCGCTGCACGCCGCGATCGGCGTCGGCAACAAGGCCATCAAGGCCGGAGAGCCGGCCGACATCGCCTTCGTGGTCGCGGACGGCGGCTGGAAGTACCTGTCGACGGGCGTCTACACGGCGGCGACGACGGAAGAGGCCATCGAGGCACTGCAGGGCCAGCTCTGGGCGTAGCCACGTACCGGATTCACCGAGGGGCGCGCGGACCGGTCGACGGTTCCCGCGTCCCTCGTCGTTTCCGCGAGGCCGCTCGTAGTTTCCGCCAGGCCCATCGTCGTTTCCGCGAGGCCACTCGTCGTTTCCGCGAGGGTGCCGGAGTGCCTCAGCGCGCCAGATAACGGACCTGGTCCCACAGGACCGGATCCACCACACCCACCCGGCGCCGGAAGTCGCCCACCGGCACCTCCCGCAACTCGTCCGTCTCCAGGAAACTCGGCCGCCCCTGGGAGTCCCCCACGGCCCCGGGCGGCAGCGCGATCACCCCGGGCCGCTCGTCGTGGTACTTGCTGGTGATCTTCGCGACGGTCACCCGCTTGCCGCGCACCACGAGCACCAGACACGGCCGGTCCTTGGCACCCGGCCCGTCCTCGTAGGGAACGTTCGCCCACCAGATCTCCGCCGCCCGCGGCAACGGCCCGCCGCGGGCCGTGCCGCCCCGGCGAGGTCCCCGGGCCCGGCCCGGCGGACGCCTCCGGCCGGCCGGCCGGCGCCCGCGGCGCCCCCAGCCGTCCACCAGCGTCGCGACCAGCGCGAGCAGAACCACCGCCGCCAACGCGATCCACCAGGACGTGTCCACAGCAATGAAGGTACCGGCGCCCTCGTGCCCCCGCCCGCCCTGCGCGAACTCCGGGCGTCCGGAGAGGGCGTGTGCGAACTGATCCAAACGCCACCCCTCAGGTCCATCCGAACCGGTGACAGCACAGGTGAGTTCGCCCACAACGGCCCCTGGCGGAGGAGCGACCAACCCTTTTGCGCCTTACGCTCGACGGACCGCACGACCCCCGTCCTCCCCCTTCCAGTAGTTACCCGCCAGCGGAGGTTTCTGCTTTATGAAGCTCACCGTCGTCGGCTGCTCGGGGTCGTTCCCGTCCGCGGAATCGGCCTGCTCGAGCTACCTCGTAGAGGCCGACGGCTTCCGGCTGCTTCTCGACATGGGCAACGGTGCCCTGGGCGAGCTGCAGCGCCACTGCGGTCTCTACGACCTCGACGCGATCTTCCTGAGCCATCTGCACGCCGACCACTGCATCGACATGTGCGCCTACTTCGTCGCGCGCTACTACCGGCACGACGGCGGCCGCTGCGCCCCGCTGCCGGTCTACGGCCCCGAAGGCACCGAGCACCGCCTCACCACGGCCTACGCCGACACCCCCACCGCCTCGTCCATGAGCGAGGTCTTCGACTTCCACACGGTCAAGCCCTCCACGTTCGAGATCGGCCCCTTCACCGTGCACACCGAACGGGTGGCGCACCCGGTGGAGGCGTACGGCATCCGGGTGGAGCACGGCGGACGTGCGTTGACGTACTCCGGTGACAGCGGGGTGACCGGGGCCCTGGACGAACTCGCCCGCGACACGGACCTGTTCCTGTGCGAGGCCGCGTTCACCCACGGCAAGGAGAACATCCCCGGCCTCCACCTCAACGGCCTCGAGGCCGGCGAGACCGCCGCCCGCGCGGGCGCCCGCCGCCTCGTCCTCACCCACATCCCCCCGTGGACGGACGCCGCCACCAACCTGACGGACGCCCGCTCGGCGTACCAGGGCCCGGTGGACCTGGCGGTACCGGGGGCGATGTACGAGATCTGACGGTCTTTGCCGCGGCGCGCGAACTCCCTGACACACAGAATTCCCCGGACCGACAGGCGGTCCGGGGAATTCTGCTGTGCCGGGGGAGCGGCTGCCGCTACTTGGCCTCGGCCTTCTGCAGTTCCGCGAGCTCCTCGTCGGACTCGCGGCCGGGGGTCGGGAGGTTCCACTTGGTGATCGCGAAGCGGAAGACCACGTAGTAGACGGCGGCGAAGCACAGGCCGACCAGGACCAGGCCCCACGGGTTGGACGCGATGCCGAGGTTGAGGCCGAAGTCGACCACGCCGGCCGAGAAGCCGAAGCCGTCCTTCATGCCGAGCGCCCAGGTGAGCGCCAGCGAGACACCGGTGAGGACCGCGTGGATCGCGTACAGGGCCGGGGCGATGAACATGAAGGTGAACTCGATGGGCTCGGTGACACCCGTGACGAAGGAGGTCAGGGCGAGCGAGAACATCATGCCGCCGACGACCTTGCGGCGCTCGGGGCGGGCGCAGTGCACGATGGCGAGGCAGGCCGCGGGAAGGGCGAACATCATGATCGGGAAGAAGCCGGTCATGAACTGCCCGGCGCTCGGGTCACCCGCGAGGAAGCGCGAGATGTCGCCGCTCTTGCCGTGGTAGTCGCCCGCCTGGAACCAGGGGTAGGAGTTCAGCAGGTGGTGCATGCCGATCGGGATGAGCGCGCGGTTGGCGACACCGAAGATGCCCGCTCCGACGGCGCCCGAACCGACCAGCCACTCACCGAAGTTGTGCAGACCCATGCCGAGGACCGGCCAGATGTAGCCGAAGACGATGCCGATCAGCAGACCCGCGAAGGCGGAGAGGATCGGGACGAGACGGCGGCCGCCGAAGAAGCCCGCCCAGTCGGGCAGCTTGGTGCGGTAGAAGCGCTGGTATATCAGGGCCACGACGATGCCCATGACGACTCCGCCGAGGACCTTGGCGTCCACCGGGGCGTCGACCATGACCACCTTGCCGTCGACGGCCGTGGCCACCTTCGGCAGGTTCTTGTCGGTGAACGTGGCCAGCACGTTCTTGAAGACCAGGTAACCGACCACGCCCGCGAGCGCCGTCGAGCCGTCCGACTTCTTGGCGAAGCCGATCGCGATGCCCACCGCGAACAGCAGGGCCATGTTGTCGAGGATCGCGTTGCCGCCCGCCGCCATGAAGCCGGCGATCTTGGTGAGGAACGTCGGGAACGACGGACGCCCCAGCATGTCGGGGTTGCCGAGGCGCACCAGCAGCGCGGCTGCGGGAAGCACGGCGACCGGCAGCATCAGGCTGCGGCCGATGCGCTGCAGGATCGCCATCGCGCCGGCGCCCTTCTTCTTCTCGGCGGCGGGTGCCGCGCTGGCCGTGGTCATCAACTTCCTCCAGTTGGCAAGGCGCCGCCCAGGGGACAGGAGAGGACGGCGGCGTCTTCGACGGCACGCGGTGACTCGTCTGCCTCGCGTGGTCTACACCACTCAGTGGTGTAGACCTGTTTCTAGCACGGTGAAGGCCGGATAAGGAAGGTGCGAATTTTGTGGCCTCGGCCATAACAGGAATAACTGGTTCCGATCATGCCGAAGGCCCCCGGACCGGCAGGTCAGGGGGCCATCACTCTGAGCAGGGGACGCGGAGCGCTACGCCTTCGTGGTGTCCTCGACGTCCTCCTCCGGCTCCCGCCCCGGAGTCTTCAGATCGAACTTCGTGATCGCGAACCGGAAGATCGCGTAATAGACCGCGGCGAAACACAGCCCGATCGGAATGATCAGCCACGGCTTCGTCGCCAGGTTCCAGTTGATGATGTAGTCGATCAGACCCGCGGAGAAACTGAAGCCGTCGTGCACACCGAGCCCCCAGCTCACCGTCATCGACACACCCGTCAGCACCGCGTGCACCGCGTACAGCAGCGGCGCGATGAACATGAACGAGTACTCGATCGGCTCGGTGATGCCCGTGACGAACGACGTCAGCGCCACCGACAGCATCAGCCCGCCCACCTCCTTGCGCCGGTGCGGCTTGGCGGTGTGCGTCATCGCGAGGGCCGCCGCCGGCAGCGCGAACATCATGATCGGGAAGAAGCCCGTGAGGAACTGCCCCGCGTTCGGGTCGCCGTTCAGGAACATGGTGATGTCGCCGTGCACGACCTTGCCGTCGGGCGTCGTGTAACTGCCGAACTGGAACCAGATGGGCACGTTCAGGAACTGGTGCAGACCGATCACCAGCAGCGCCCGGTTCGCCAGACCGAACACACCCGAACCCCACGCCCCGAGACCCACCAGCCAGTCGCTGAAGTTCTCCAGCGCGTCACCGATCGGCGGCCACACCCACAGACACAGCGAGGCGAACGCGATGGACACGAACGCCATGATGATCGGCACCAGCCGCCGCCCGTTGAAGAAGCCCAGCCAGTCCACCAGCTTCGTACGGTGATAGCGCTGCCAGAAGTACGCCGACAGCAGCCCGATGACGATGCCGCCGAACACCCCGGGATTCTGGTACGTGAACTCGACGACCGAGTTGTCCTCCAACTGGCAGCCCAGCTCGATCTTGGCGCTCCCGCCCGGACAGGTCTCCGGGAACGCGCGCAGCACGTTGTAGTAGACGAGGAAGCCGACGACCGCCGCCAGCGCCGTCGAGCCGTCCGCCTTCTTCGCCATCCCGATGGCCACGCCGACACAGAACAGCATCGGCAGCCCGAGGTTGCCGTCCAGGAGCGCGCCGCCCGCCGCGCCGATCACCTTGGACAGGTTGTCCCAGCCGAGCCCCTTCGCGCCGAACACATCCGGCTGGCCGAGCCGGTTGAGAATGCCCGCGGCCGGCAGCACCGCGATCGGCAACTGCAGGCTGCGACCCATCTTCTGCAGTCCCTGGAAGACCTTGTGCCAACGGGCGCGCGCCGGCGATACGTCACTTACGGCACTCATGGGCGGTCCTTAGGGCGGGCCGGTTTGGCGACTACCCGCCCACTGGTGTAGACCAGTTGCGGCGGGTGGCTCTGTCGTGATCGCCATCCTTCGGCACGCACGACATGACCGCTCGCGAAGTTGGGCCAACTGTGGGTTACTGCGACAAAGCGGTTCGGATCAGGGAGTAGGACATGGCCACCAAGGCTGAGAAGATCGTCGCCGGGCTCGGCGGCATCGACAACATCGAAGAGGTCGAAGGCTGCATCACCCGCCTGCGCACCGAGGTCCATGACGCCTCACTCGTCGACGAGGCCGCCCTGAAGGCCGCAGGCGCCCACGGCGTCGTCAAGATGGGCACCGCCATCCAGGTCGTCATCGGAACCGACGCCGACCCCATCGCCGGCGAGATCGAAGACATGATGTGAGCACCGGGACCCGCTGAAGCCAACCGGCCCCCGACACGCGCCGCACGCCGCTTCAGGAGCCGCACCGGCTCACCCATGAGGGGCTGAATCCGCCACCGGCGGGCAGCCCCTCACGCCTGTGCGGATAGGCTCGACACCATGTCTCGAATCGACGGCCGCACCCCCGAACAGCTTCGCCCCATCACCATCCAGCGTGGCTGGAGCAAGCATGCCGAGGGCTCCGTCCTCGTCTCCTTCGGCGACACCAAGGTCTTCTGCACGGCCTCCGTCACCGAAGGCGTCCCGCGCTGGCGCAAGGGCAGCGGCGAGGGCTGGGTCACCGCCGAATACTCCATGCTCCCCCGCGCCACCAACACCCGCGGCGACCGCGAATCCGTCCGCGGCAAGATCGGCGGCCGCACCCACGAGATCAGCCGCCTCATCGGCCGCTCGCTGCGCGCCGTCATCGACTACAAGGCGCTCGGCGAGAACACCATCGTCCTCGACTGCGACGTCCTCCAGGCCGACGGCGGCACCCGCACCGCGGCCATCACCGGCGCCTACGTCGCCCTCGCCGACGCCGTCACCTGGGCCCAGGGCAAGAAGCTCGTCAAGCCCGGCCGCAAGCCCCTCACCGGCACGGTCTCCGCGGTCTCCGTCGGCATCGTCGGCGGCGTCCCCCTCCTCGACCTCCGCTACGAGGAGGACGTCAAGGCCGACACCGACATGAACGTCGTGTGCACCGGCGACGGCCGCTTCGTCGAGGTCCAGGGCACCGCCGAGGCCGAGCCCTTCGACCGCAAGGAACTCAACGCCCTGCTCGACCTCGCCGTCGCGGGCTGCGACGAACTCGCCGCCATCCAGCGCGCGGTACTCGAAGAGGCCTCACAGGCAACCGCGGGTTAAGCCTTAGCGTTCTTATGGGTACGGGCGTACGGTCCTGCCGTGCGCCCGCCGGCCCCCTCGGGCGGATCGGGCCGACCGCGCAGCGGACCGGTGCGATGCGGTCGGTGTGGCCGCACCACACCACGCCCACGGGGAGGGACCGTTCCATGGCCGCGCGCCACCACCATCGCCGCCGTACCGCCGCATTCGCCGCCGTCGCCGCACTCGTCGTCCTGCCGGCGGCCGTCGGCTGCGACGCCGTCAGCAAGGCGCTCGACTGCGTGCAGACCGCCGACTCGATAGCCGACAGCGTCACCGACCTCCAGCAGGCCGTCGAGAACGCGGCGAACGACCCGTCGCAGACCGATGCGTCCCTCAACGCCATCGAGAACAACCTCGACAAGATCGGCGACCAGACCGACAACGCCGACGTCAACAAGGCGGTCGACGAGCTGAACAAGGCCGTCGCGAACGTCCGCGCAGCCGTCAAGAACGGCGACGCGACCCCCGACATCAGCCCCGTCACGGCCGCGGCGGGCGAACTGACGAAGGTGTGCACGCCCTAGCGGACGCGGACCGGGGTGCGGGCCGAGCACGAAACCGGCCCGGGGACGGGGCTGCCGGCAGGGCGGGAAACCGTCCCGGAGGCGGACTGCGGGACCGTCAGGAACCGGCGCCGGACCGGACTCGGCGATACTGGCGGGCATGACCCGCCTGATCCTCGCCACCCGCAACGCCGGAAAGCTCACCGAGTTGAAGGCGATCCTCGCCGACGCAGGGCTCACCCATGACCTCGTCGGCGCGGACGCCTACCCCGACATTCCCGACGTCAAGGAAACCGGCGTCACCTTCGCCGAGAACGCCCTGCTGAAGGCCCACGCACTGGCCCGGGCGACCGGACTGCCCGCCGTCGCGGACGACTCGGGCCTGTGCGTCGACGTCCTGAACGGCGCCCCCGGCATCTTCTCCGCCCGCTGGGCCGGCCGACACGGCGACGACCAGGCCAACCTGGACCTGCTCCTCGCCCAGCTCTCCGACATCGACGCCCCCCACCGGGGCGCCCACTTCGCCTGCGCGGCGGCCCTGGCCCTGCCAGACGGCACGGAACGCGTGGTCGAGGGCCAGTTGCTCGGCACCCTCCGCCACACCCCCGCCGGCACGAACGGCTTCGGCTACGACCCGATCCTCCAGCCGGAGGGAGACACCCGCACCTGCGCGGAACTGACCCCCGCAGAGAAAAACGCAATCAGCCACCGAGGCAAGGCGTTCCGAGCACTTGTGCCGGTGGTGCGGGAGCTGCTGGGCTGATCTTCGGCACCAGCCGTACGTCGAGGGGCGCGCCCGACAGCACAAGACGGCCCCCCCGACGA
>NZ_JBHYXD010000024.1:18080-73814 GCF_042751995.1 Streptomyces sp. NPDC059371
GCCCATGGACCTGGTCCTGCGCGACGCGCTCGTCGTCGACGGCACCGGCGGGCCGTCCTACCGCGCCGATGTGGCGGTGGACGGCGGCCGGATCACCGAGATCCACCGCGAGGGCTCCCCCCGCCCCCCCCCCCCCCCCTTTCCGACGGTGGGCCCGGTGGGACTCGAACCCACGACACACCGGACCTAAACCGGCGCCCTCTGGCCAGCTGGGGTACGGGCCCAACGCCGTCACTTTACTGGTCGGTGCGGGTCGCGTGTTCGTCGACTCCGGGAGTAGCTCCGCGTCTGGCTGTGGCAGGACGGGCAGAGGTATCGCAGGTTCTCGCGACGGTTGTCGAGCCGGTCACCGTTGACGTGGTCGATCTCCAGCACCAGACGTTTGCCTTGCCAGGAGTCCCCGGTTCCGCACTCCGTGCACAGGTGCGCCACGCCGAGGTCGTCGAGAGCCCGTCTGAGGTGAGCGGTCTTGGTCCGCTGCGATCCGGTCGCTTCCAGGCGCAGAATATCCGCGGCGGACTTCCGCTGCGGCGATGATTGGCCTCGCCGGTGCCCCTGGCCGGTGAAGTGGTCGATCGAGATGCCGTACCTTTCCGCGCTGCGCTTCACCCGTTCCCGACTGGCACCGTTGTCCGTCAGGCCAAGCAGTTTCAGCAAGCCCGCGAGGCTGCTGGACCGCGCGACGGCGGGCAGGAGTGTTTCTGCCGGGACCAAGCCGGGGCCGTATCCGCGGCCACTGGTGAAATGTGAGGTGTCGATTCCGAACTGGTCGAGCTTCTTGCGGACATGGCTGTACGGGCTGTTGTCGGGTGAGTGGCCGAGATACTCGAATATCTCCCTCAGGCTGTGCGAGTGGCGTGCCGCCTCCTGAAGCAACTCCCGTGTGTAGAAGCGCTTCTCGCGGGAGGGCAGAGGCTCGTCGACGAAATGGGAGGTGTCGATTCCATAGTGGTCGAGCCTGCCGCTCACATAGCGCAGAGTGTGGCTGCCGAGGGGAGCGCCGAGGCGTTTCAGCAGGTTCACCAGGCTCGTGGACACGGCAGCCGTCCTGGCCAGCCCCTCCCGTGGATACTTCGGGCCGGTCACGTGTGCCTCCTCTGGCGGCCGCGATAAGTGTCCGTTGCGGCGTGGCAGTTGGGGCAGAGGAGGCGCAGGTTCTCCGGCCGGTTGTCCCACCAGCGCCCGCTGATGTGGTCGACCTCAAGGGTGAGCGGCCTGCCGTTCCATTCGGGGCCGGTGCCGCACTCGGCGCAGCGCTCTTCCAGTCCGGATCGCAGCAACTCGCGGCGGAGCCTCCTTCCTGGAACTCTGCCGTTCTCCGGAAGCCGAACGGTGAGGAGGCAGCCGGGTGAGCTCTTCGAGGCGCCACGGCGGGCCCGGGTGAAGTGCGACGTGTCGATTCCGAGCGCGGTGATCCTGCGGGCCACATGTGTCTGATTGCCGCCGACCTGGCTGATTCCGAGGTGGCGTACGACGCCTTTGATACTGGTCGACACGCTCACCGCCGCCCGCAGGCGTTCCTCGGTGTGGCGCACTTGGCTCGTCATGAAATGCGAGATGTCTATGCCGGCCTCGCTCATCTTCTGCCGCAGGTACCGACGGCTGCCCGGTGTCGGATTCCCTCCGCACCACCGGACCGCGTCGTCGATGTGCCGTGTCTCGCGAGCTGCTTCCTCAAGCAACTCACGGGTGTACCTGACGCCCATGCCTGCTCCGTCCTCGGCCACGTGTTCGCGACCTCGTACGGGCTAACGAACCGTTTATCGGACGGTTACGCCTTGTGAGGGGGGTTCGGTGGGGGTCAGTGGCCCGATGTGGCCTTCAGGCCGATCACCGAGGCCAGGAGCAGGCAGATGAAGAAGATGCGGGCCGCTGTCGCGGGTTCGCCCAGGAGGGTCATTCCCAGGATCGCGGCGCCGGCCGCGCCGATGCCCACCCAGACGCCGTACGCCGTGCCGATGGGGAGCGACTTGGCGGCGTAGGAGAGGAGGATCATGCTCGCGACGATGCCCGCGCCCGTCAGGATGCTGGGGACCGGGCGCGTGAAGCCGTCGGTGTACTTCATTCCGATCGACCAGCCGACTTCGAGCATTCCGGCGATGATCAGCAGGATCCACGCCATGACGGGTACCTCCGGGAGACGACGGCCGGGCAGGGCTGCGTCGTCTTTGCTGAGCCCGGTACGGCGCGTCTCGTCGGGGTCCCTCCACCGTAGCAAGGAATGGCGAAAGGGGCCGGTGACCATGGTCACCGGCCCCTTTCGGGGAACGTATGCCCTACAAGTAAAGGCCGGTCGAGTCCTCGGACCCTTCGAAGCGGTCCGCGGCCACGGCGTGCAGATCCCGCTCGCGCATCAGCACGTACGCGGTCCCCCGCACCTCGACCTCGGCCCGGTCCTCGGGGTCGTACAGGACCCGGTCCCCGGGCTCCACCGTGCGGACGTTCTGTCCGACCGCGACGACGTCGGCCCAGGCGAGACGGCGGCCGACGGCCGCCGTCGCGGGGATCAGGATGCCGCCGCCGGAGCGCCGCTCGCCCTCGGCGGCGTCCTGCCGTACCAGCACGCGGTCGTGCAGCATCCGGATGGGCAGCTTGTCGTCATGGGTGCTGTGCGTTTCACGGTTGGCGCTCACGCCCTGAACCTACCTGTCCCGGCCGGTTTCGTACGCGGGCGGGTCAGCCCTTGCGCCGCCGCGTCCCCATCACGAGCAGCCCGACGAGCCCCACCGCGACGAGGGCCACCGGCACGATGCGCTCCAGCCGGGGCGCGCCGTCCTCCGAGACGAACTGGCCCTTCACATCGCCCACGACGCGGTTGACGCCGACGTAGGCGCGCCCCAGGGTGTGGTCGATGTTGGAGGCGACCTTCGCCTTGGCGTCGCCGACGATGGTCTTCGGGTGCACCCGTACGCCGATCTCGTCGAGCGTGTCGGCGAGGGTTGTGCGGCGGTGCTTGATGTCCGCCTCGATCTGCGCCGGAGTCCTGGTATCCGGCGTTCTCGACGTATCCGACACCGCGCTGCCTCCGTGGTCGTGTAGTGACTCCCTGATTCGGACAGTCTGTCAGTTCGTACCGGACCGCACCCCTCGGCACCCCCCATTACGCTCGTTCCGTATCCATTCCACCGGCCACGTGAGGTTCCGATGAGCGAGCGACTCCAGCCCGGCGACACCGCCCCCGCCTTCACCCTGCCCGACGCCGACGGCAACGAGGTCTCCCTGGCCGACCACAAGGGCCGCAAGGTCATCGTCTACTTCTACCCGGCCGCGCTCACTCCCGGCTGCACGAAGCAGGCCTGCGACTTCACGGACAACCTGGACCTGCTGGCGGGCGCCGGTTACGACGTGATCGGTGTCTCCCCGGACAAGCCCGAGAAGCTGGCGAAGTTCCGTGAGAAGGAGTCGCTGAAGGTCACCTTGGTCGGGGACCCCGACAAGACGGTCCTGGAGGCGTACGGGGCCTTCGGCGAGAAGAAGCTGTACGGCAAGACGGTCGTCGGTGTCATCCGCTCCACGGTCGTCGTGGACGAGGAGGGCAAGGTCGAGCGGGCGCTGTACAACGTGAAGGCGACCGGGCATGTGGCGAAGATCATCAAGGATCTGGGGATCTGACCGCGGCTTCCGGCCGCCGCTTCCGACCGCTGTCGCTGACGGCGCGATCTGGCCGCCGGCTCCTGACCGCCGGCTCCTGGCCGCCGGCTTCTGACCGCGGGCTTCTGACCGCGGGCTCCGGCCGCCGGACCTGATCGCCGGTCCGGCGCCGGGCCGTCGCGCGACCACCCTGCTCAGTGCCTCCCCCTCCGGGGTGTGAGCCCGCTCAGTGGCCCCTGGCCCGCGGTGCTGCCCGTGGTGCCGGTGTCGGTGGGGTCTCCGCCGGTCGTGGTGCCGGCCGAGGTGCCGCCGGTCGGGGTGGTTCCGGTGGTGCCTTCGTCCGTGGGGGTGCCACCGGTGGTGCCGGCCGTGGTCCCGCCGTCGGTGTGGCCCGGGGTGTGGCCGTCGGTCCGGCCCGGGGTGTGGCTCTGGCCCGGGGTCCGGCCGTTCGGCGTCGCCGGTGCGCTGCCGCCCGCCCCGCCCACCTCCTCGCCGCCGTCCGTGCCGCCGTCGTTCTGTCCGCCGGTGGCGTCCGGGTCACCGGTGTCGTCGCCGGGGTCGTACATCTCCTCGGCGCCCGGCTGGAGTTCGAGGTCGAAGTCCGAGACCTCGGTTCCCTCCAGGGCGTTCCGGGTGAACTGGGCCCAGATCTGCGCCGGGTAGCCGCCGCCGTTGATGCGGGCCTGTCCCAGGGCGCCGTAGAGGGGCTTGTGGGCGCCGGTTCCGGGGTCCTGGCCCATGACGGCGACGACGGTGGCGAGGTCGGGGGTGTAGCCGGCGAACCACGCGGCGGTGTCCTCCTCCGCCGTGCCGGTCTTGCCCGCGGCGGGCCGGCCGGCGTTCTGCGCGGCCTGCCCGGTGCCGCCGTCGACGACGCTCTGGAGCATGGAGGTCGTCGTGTCGGCGGCCTCGCGGCTCACGGCCTGCCGGTCCGACCGCTCGTCGTCCTGGGCCGGCAGCTTCACGTTCTGCGACCCGTCCTTGGTGATCTTCTCCACGAGGGTGTACGCGCCGTGACTGCCGTGGTTGGCGAGCGTGGCGTAGGCCTCCGCCATGTCGAGGACGCTGGCGGTGGCCGGGCCGAGCGCGATGGAGGGGGAGGCGGTCAGGTCGGGGGTGTCGGCGGGCAGGCCGAGGGCCACGGCGGTCTTCTTCACGTTCGTGGGGCCGACGTCGACGGCCATCTGCGCGTACACCGAGTTGACCGACCGGTCGGTGGCGGTGCGCACGGAGATGTCCCCGTACGATTCGCCGTCCTCGTTCTCCGGTGCGTAGGTGCTGCCGTTCCAGCCCCGCACGGGCCGCTGGTCGGTGCCGTCGTAGACGGTGTTCGGGGTGATGGCGCGGCCGTCCTGGGTCTGGGCGCCGTTCTGGACGGCCGAGGCGAAGACGAACGGCTTGAAGGTGGAGCCGACCTGGTAGTCGCGGCGGGTGGCGTTGTTGACGTACTGCTTGGTGTAGTCGATGCCTCCGTACATCGCGAGGACCTTGCCGCTGGACGGGTCGATGGCGACCCCGCCGGCGCGGACGTAGGTGTCCGCCTTGCGGTTCTCCTTGTCGAGCCGGTCCGTCACCTGGTCGTTCACGGCCTCCACGAAGGCGTCCTGCTTGGCCTTCTGGATGGTGGTGGTGATGCGGTAGCCGCCGCGGGTGAGGGTGTCCTCGTCGAGGATCCCCTTGGAGGTGAGATAGGCGGTCACGGCCTGGACGAGGTAGCCGCGCTGGCCCGACAGTCCCGCCGAGCCCCTGGCCTGCCGGGGGGCCGGGAAGGAGACGCGGTCGCGTGCGGCCCGGGTCAGCCACTTCTGCTTGACCATGCCGTCGAGGACGTAGTTCCAGCGGGCGAGGGCCCCGGCCCTGTTCTCGGGGTGCGCGATCACGTCGTACTCGCTGGGCGCGTTGAGCAGGGCGGCGAGGTAGGCGCCCTGGCCGACGGTGAGGTTCCTGGCGTTCACGCCGTAGTAGGCCTGGGCCGCGGCCTGGATGCCGTAGGCGTTGCGGCCGTAGTAGCTGGTGTTGAGGTAGCCCTCCAGGATGTCTTCCTTGCTCTTCTCCCGGTCGAGCTTGACGGAGATGAAGAACTCCTTCACCTTCCGGGTGACGGTCTGTTCCTGGCCCAGGTAGTAGTTCTTGACGTACTGCTGGGTGATGGTCGAGCCGGACTGTCTGCCCTTGCCGGTGACGGTGTTCCAGCCGGCGCGCAGCATCGCCTTGGGGTCGATGGCGGACTCGCTGTAGAAGTCGCGGTCCTCGGCGGCGAGGGTGGCGTGCTGGGCGTCCTTGGAGATGTGCTCGAGTGCGACGTTCTCGCGGTTGACGTCGCCGTCGCGGGCGAGCTGGCTGCCGTCGGCGTACAGGAAGACGTTGCTCTGCTTGACCGCGGCGGCGTTCGCGGAGGGGATCCTGACGAGGAAGTAACCGAGCGCGAAGAGGCCGACCAGGAGCAGTGCCGTGCCGAGGACCGTGCCGAGCACCATGCGCCAGGTCGGGACGAGTCTGCGCAGGCCGGTCCGCTTCGGCCGCTGCTTCCGCTTCCGCTTCTGCTGCGCCGTCTGCTTCTGGTTCGGCTGCGCGCCGGGTCCGCCAGGGCCTGCGCCGGGTCCGCCAGGGCCTGTGCCCGGTCCGCCCGGTCCTGTTCCCGGCCCCGACCGCCGGCCCGTCTGCGGTCCCGCCGCGGGGGACGGGTTCGGGCGGGGGCCCGCTTCCGGTTCCCTCGGTGCCCAGCCCTGGCTGCGCTGCTGCGGCTCGTCGCTCATCTGTTCGCCGGACTCCTGTTTCGCGTCGTACGTAGCCGTATGCCCTCATACGCCTGGTGCGCCCCGTATGAAGACTCTCGCACCATGTGTTCCGTTCCTCGATCCCGGCACGCGTCACGCCGGAAAATGCCTGGCGGCCCGCGCCGGGCCGGGACTAGGCTCCTGCGTTTTGGCTCAACGCTGAGGAAAGGGACGGGTTGTGGGCACGGCGCGGTTGTACGCGGCTGTCGCGGGCAGCGGGTTCCGGCGGTACGCCACCTATCGGGTCGCCACCGCCGCCGGGGTCTTCACGAACACCGTCTTCGGGCTGATCCTGGCGTATCTGTTCATCGCCCTGTGGGACAGCAAGCCGCACCTCGGCGGCTACGACCAGGCGCAGGCGCTCACCTACGTCTGGGTCAGCCAGGGGCTGCTGATGGTGGTCGCGATGATGGGCGGCGGCTTCGAGGACGAACTGATCGAGCGCATCCGTACGGGTGACATCGCGATCGACCTGTACCGGCCGGCCGACCTCCAGGTGTGGTGGCTCGCCCAGGACGTGGGCCGGGCGTTGTTCCATCTGCTGGGCCGCGGAGTGGTGCCGCTCCTGTTCGGCGCGCTGGTCTTCGACCTGGCGCTGCCCTCGGATCCGCTGACCTGGCTCGCCTTCCTGGTCGCGGTCGCGCTGGGAGTGGTCGTCGGGTTCGCGATCCGCTTCCTGGTGGCGCTGTCCGCGTTATGGCTGATGGACGGTGCGGGGGTGGCGCAGCTCACCTCCATCGCGGGGATCTTCTGCTCGGGGATGCTGCTGCCGCTGAACGTCTTTCCGGGCGCGCTCGGCGAGGTCGTACGGGCGCTGCCCTGGTCGTCGCTGATCCAGGCGCCCGTGGACGTCCTGCTCGGCACGGCGGATCCGCTGGGCACGTACGCGGTGCAGGGTGCCTGGGCGGTCGCTCTGCTGGCGGTCGGGCGGCTGGTCCAGTCGGTGGCGACACGGAGGGTGGTGGTGCAGGGTGGCTGATCCGGTGGAGCGGGGGACGGGGGTCGTGGCGGGCCCGGCGCGGGAACGGGAGCCGGCGCGGGAGCGGGGTGCGGCCGGGCGGGCCGGTGCGGCGGCGGTGCGGGCGCTGGAGTTCCGGCCGTTCGAGCGGCAGGGCGCGTACGAGCGGCTGCGGGACGGGCTGCGGGCCTACCGGCTGATCACCGCGATGTGGATCCGCTCGACGATGGCCTACCGGGCCTCCTTCGTGATGACCGCCTTCGGGAACTTCGCGGCGACCGCGCTCGACTTCGTGGCGATCCTGCTGATGTTCTCGCGGGTCGACCGGCTGGGCGGCTACAGCCTGCCCGAGGTCGCCCTGCTCTACGGGGTGTCCGGTACCGCGTTCGGGTTCGCGGACCTCGCGCTCGGCTCGATGGACCGGCTGGGCCGCCGGGTGCGCGACGGCACGCTGGACACCCTGCTGGTGCGCCCGGCGCCGGTGCTCGCACAGGTCGCCGCGGACCGTTTCGCGCTGCGCCGCCTCGGCCGGATCACCCAGGGGCTCCTCGTCCTCGGGTACGCCCTCGCCGTCCTCGACATCCACTGGACGCCGCTCAAGGTGCTGATGATGCCGATGATGCTGCTCAGCGGCGCGGCGATCTTCTCGGCCGTGTTCGTGGCGGGCGGGGCGTTCCAGTTCGTCGCGCAGGACGCCTCCGAGGTGCAGAACTCCTTCACGTACGGCGGCAATACGCTCCTGCAGTACCCGCCGACCGTGTTCGCCAAGGACATGCTGCGCGGGGTGACGTTCGTCCTCCCGCTCGCCTTCGTCAACTGGCTGCCCGCGCTGTACGTGCTGGGGCGGCCCTATCCGCTCGACCTGCCGGTGTGGGTCGCGTTCGCACCACCGGCCGTGGCGGCGCTCTGCTGCGCGCTGGCCGGGCTCGCCTGGCGCGCGGGGCTGCGCGCCTACCGGAGTACGGGAAGTTAGGGGAACAGGCGTGGTCATCGCGGCGGACAGGGAGTCGGCGGGTCCGGGCGGTGAGCCGGGTGCGCGGACCGGGTTCATCGAGCTCGACGGGGTCGAGAAGGTGTTCGACGTGCGCAGGAGGACGGGGTTCCTGCGCGGCGAGCGGCGGCAGGTGCGGGCCGTCGACTCGATCTCGTTCACCGTGGAGCGCGGTGAGATGGTCGGCTACATCGGGCCGAACGGCGCCGGCAAGTCGACCACGATCAAGATGCTCACCGGCATTCTCACCCCGTCCGGCGGCCGGCTGCGGGTCGCCGGTCTCGACCCGTCCCGCGAGCGCACGCGTGTCGCGCGCCGGATCGGGGTCGTGTTCGGGCAGCGGACGACGCTGTGGTGGGACCTCCCGCTGATCGACTCGTACCGGCTCATGCACCGGATGTACCGGGTGCCGGACGCGCGGTTCCGGGAGAACCTCGACCGCTGTGTCGAACTCCTGGAGCTCGGCGCCCTGCTGGACGTGCCGGTGCGGCAGTTGTCGCTGGGGCAGCGGATGCGCGGCGACATCGCGGCGGCTCTGCTGCACGACCCCGAGGTGCTCTATCTCGACGAGCCGACGATCGGGCTCGACGTGGTGAGCAAGGTGCGGGTCCGGGAGTTCCTGCGGGATCTGAACGCCGAACGCGGCACGACGGTCCTGCTCACCACACACGACCTCACCGACATCGAGCAGTTGTGCCGCCGGGTGATGGTCATCGACCACGGGCGGCTGATGTACGACGGCGCGCTGAGCGGGCTGCACGAGGTGGGGGAGAGCGAGCGGACCCTGGTCGTGGACCTGGAGCGCGAACTGCCCCCGATCGAGCTGGAGTCGGCGCGGGTGGTGAAGGTGGAGGGGCCGCGCCAGTGGCTGGCGTTCCCCGCCGCGATGTCGGCCGCTCCGCTGGTGGCGCGGATCGCGGCGGAATATCCGCTGGTGGACCTTTCGGTACGGGAGCCGGACATCGAGGCGGTCATCAGCCGTATGTACGCCGGGAAGACGGGGGCGTAGCGGCGGTGACGGCATGGGTGGTGCGGATGGCCCCCGGGCGGGGGACCTCGTAGGCTGCTGCCATGACCGACGAACTCCCGGAGCTGCGTGCCTCCGACGCCGATCGTGAACGTGTCGCCGAACAGCTCAGGGACGCCCTCGCGGAGGGCCGCCTCGACATGGAGGAGTTCGAGGAGCGGCTGGAGGCGACGTACGCGGCCCGTACGTACGGGGAGTTGACGCCGATCACCCGCGATCTGCCGGGAGCGGTGCCGTCCCCTCGGATCTCCATGGTCAAGCAGCCTGTGGACGACGGCAGTTGGAGCTCTCGTATCGTCGGCGGCGAGGGAACGTCCGCGTGGGGCGTGGCGGTTCTGTCCGGCTTCGAGCGCAAGGGCCGCTGGACGGTGCCCAAGCGCTTCAACTCCTTCACCTTCATGGGCGGCGGAGAGATCGACCTGCGCGAGGCGAACTTCGCGGACCGTGAGGTCGTCGTCAACTGTGTCGCGGTCATGGGCGGGTTGAACGTCATCGTGCCGCCTGGCGTCGAGGTCGTGGTCCGCGGTATCGGCATCATGGGCGGCTTCGACCACCGTGAGGAGGGCCGGCCGGGCGACCCCGGCGCGCCCCGGGTGATCGTCACCGGGTTCGCGTTCTGGGGCGGGGTCGGCGTGGAGCGCAAGCTCACCCGTGCCGAGCGCCAGCGCCTGAAGGAGGAGCGCCGGCAGGAGAAGCTGGAGCGCAGGGAGGCCCGCAAGGAGCTTCAGGGCTCCCGGGACGGTGGCCTCGACGACATGTTCGACGCGCTCGACGAGGCCCGCGACCTGATACGCGAGCGCCACGACGAACGCCGTGAGCGTCACGAGGAGCGCAGGGACCGCCACCGGGAGCGCCGCGAGGACCGCCGACGGCGGCACGACGGGGACTACTGAGGTCCGGGCGCCGGGCGGGCGGTCGGCCTCCTTCGGCCAGTGGGGCTCCGTCTCCGGCCGATGAGAGCTAGGCCGCCTCCGGCGATCTGAGCCCCGTTTCGCTACGGCGGATCAGACCCCGTTCCCGCCGGCGGATCACAGCTCCGCCGGAACCGCGCCCTTCAGTTCCTTCAGGTCGAACACCTCGGCCATCCGCCGGAACCCCTTGTCGCTGGGGTGCAGATGATCGCCCGAGTCGTAGTCGGTCCGCAGCCGGCGCTGGTTGTACGGGTCCCGCAGCGCGGCGTCGAAGTCGACGACGGCGTCGTACACCCTGCCGGCCCGGATCTCCGCGTTCACGGCCTGGCGTACGGCCTCCCGGGCGTCGGTGTATCCGCGGTGCCCCTGGAAGGGCATCAACGTGGCGCCGACGACCCGCAGTCCACGGGCGTGGGCCTGCCGTACCAGGGTCCGCAGGCCGTCGGTCACGGTGGTCGGATCGACCGGGTTCGGGTTGCGCAGGATGTCGTTGACGCCGAGGTCGATGACGACGGCCTTGACGTTCGTACGGTCGAGCACGTCGCGGCCGAACCGGCTGAGCCCGCTGGGGTTGTCGGCCGGCCGGCCGAGCCCCGCGGCGAGGACCTGGTTCCCGCTGATGCCCTGGTTGACGACGCTGTAGCGGGGCGTGTCACCGGACCCGGCAGTGGCGCGCAGCCGCTCCGAAAGGACGTCCGTCCAGCGGCGGTTGGCCCCCACGGTCGAGGTTATGCCGTCGGTGAGGGAGTCGCCGAGGACGACGACGGTGCCCGTGGCGTCGTCGCTGAGCACGTCGAGCGCGGTCAGGTAGCGCCAGTACGGGCTCTGTTCGGCGTACGAGGCGGCGCTCACGTCCTCCGTGCGGTCGCCGTCGGCCACGTACGAGATCTGCTGGGCGTGCGGGTGGTAGGTGACCGGGCCGGACGGGGTGGGCGAGTACGTGGTGACGAGGACGTCGACGTCGTGCGGGATGCGCACGCGTACGGCATCGCTCGTCGCCTGCCGGCCGGCCGGGATCTCGACGCTCGTGGCACCGCCGAACGTGAGGCGGCGCATGGTGTCGACGGTGGCGGCGGCGCTGTTCGCGGTCGCGGCGACGGCGATCGTCGCGTGCGTGACGACCAGGGGCCGCTGCCCGTAGAGATTGGACAGCGTGATGCGGGCACTCGTACCCCCGGCGGCCGTGTGCACGACGTTGCGCACGGAGCGGCCCGCCAGTCCCCAGGGCTCCGTGCCGGGCTCGGCTCCGGCCGGGGAGGCGGACCAGGCGCCGACCCAGGTGCCGGTGGAGGCGGGGGCGGCGTCGTGCGACGTGTGGCCACCGGCCACGGCGGCCTTGGCGCCGGTGCCGTCGTCCGCGCCGACGCCGATGTAGATGGCGGCGGAAAGGACCACGACCACGGAAAGGATCGCGGCGAGCAGGGCATAACCGTGACGCTTGGTCATGCGGTGCGTGTCTCCTCGGACGAGGGAGCCCGAGGCTCCGGATGTGATCACTCCATGATGCGTCATGGACCGGGAGAGCGACGACGCGCCCCCCTAGGGCCTGTCTGACAATTCCCGTCTGCCCGGCGGGCGACGACGCGATTGTCAGACAGGCCCTAGGGGACCCCCTGGTCGATTCCCCATCCGAACAGACGCCGGGAACTCCTGGGGCGTTCCAGGAGTCGGTGAGAAGAGAGCGAGAAAGGGACAATGCGTACGAGGCGCGATGTGGCCTGCGAACGGGTGGAGTGAATGGGACGCACGAATTCGGGTGAAGGGGACGGCATGGAGCAGCATGCCCGACCCGCCGACGCCGTGAACGCCGACGAGGCCGCGAACGGCGCAGGGGCCGCTGACGCCGCGGGCACCGGGGCGACGGACGCCGGTGCCGCGGGAGCCGCCGGTACGGCCAGGGCCGTTGAGGCCGCGGACTCCGGCGGGGCTGCCGGTGCCGGGGAGGCCCCTGGCGCCGGTGCTGTCGCCGGTGCGGGGAAGACCGCCGGTGCCGGAAAGACTGCCGGTGCCGGAAAGACCGCCGGAGCCGGGAGTGGCCGGACGGCCTCCGTGCCGGGGCGGGCGATGAACACCTTCAGCCCCGCCGACGAGGAGAAGCGCCGCGGGGTGCGCCGGATGAAGGCGACGGCCACCGGTCTGCTGCTCTTCGTCGCCCTCGTCTACATACTGGCGAAGTGGGCCTCGAACGAAGGCGCGGGCGCCTGGGCCGGCTATGTCGCGGCGGCCGCCGAGGCGGGCATGGTCGGCGCGCTGGCCGACTGGTTCGCGGTCACGGCTCTCTTCCGGCACCCGCTCGGCCTGCCCATCCCGCACACCGCGATCATCCCCACCAAGAAGGACCAGCTCGGCGTCTCGCTGGGCGAGTTCGTCGGCGAGAACTTCCTCTCCGAGGAGGTCGTCCGCCAACGGCTGCGCGCGGTGGGCATCGGCAGCAGACTGGGCGCCTGGCTCGCCGATCCCGAGCACGCGGACCGGGTCACGGCCGAACTGGCCGCCGCGCTAAGAGGCGCCCTGACCGTGCTGCGCGACTCCGACGTCCAGGCCGTCGTCGGGGAGGCGATCACGCGCCGCGCCGACGCCCAGGAGATCGCGCCCGGCATAGGGAAGATGCTGGAGAAGATCGTCCTGGACGGCGGCCACAAGCGGTTCGTCGACCTGGTGGTGGTCCGCGCGCACGACTGGCTGGTGTTCCACGACACGCAGGTGATGGACGCCGTCCAGGGCGGCGCGCCGGGCTGGACCCCCCGGTTCGTCGACAAGAAGGTCGGCGAACGGGTCTACAGGGAACTGCTCCGCTTCGTCACCGAGATGCGCGACTCCCCGACCCACCCGGCCCGCGGCGCCCTCGACCGGTTCCTCACCGACTTCGCGTCCGACCTGCAGTCCGACACGGACACCCGCGCGCGGGTGGAGCGGCTCAAGGGCGAGGTGCTGGGCCGCGGCGAGGTCCAGGACCTCATCGCCTCCGCCTGGACGGCCGTACGGTCCATGATCGTGTCCGCGGCGGAGGACGAGCGCAGTGAGCTGCGGCTGCGCGTGCGGGCCTCCCTGCTGTCCCTCGGCGCCCGGATGGCGACGGAGCCCAAGCTCCAGGCCAAGGTGGACGGCTGGGTGGAGGGGGCCGCCGTGTACGTCGTGACGACCTACCGCAAGGAGATCACCTCGCTCATCACGGACACGGTCGCGGGCTGGGACGCCGAGCACACGACGAGGAAGATCGAGGCGAACATCGGCCGCGACCTGCAGTTCATCCGGATCAACGGCACGGTGGTCGGCTCACTGGCCGGACTGCTGATCTACGTGGTGTCACGGGGGATGGGGGCTTAACCGGCCAAAGGGCGGGAACCCGGCGGGGGTTCACCCGACGGAGAGGGAACCCCCGCCGGGCTCGCCCGACGGAGGGAACCTCATGTCAGCCCCCGCCTCACCGGCACCCGGCCCGGCGGCCGACGGCACGGTCACCACGAACGTGCCGTCCCGTCTGGACCGGCTGCCGTGGTCCCGCTGGCACTGGATGATCGTGATCGGCCTGGGAACCGTGTGGATCCTGGACGGCCTGGAGGTCACGACCGTCGGCAACATCGCGGGCCGGCTCTCCGAGGAGGGCAGCGGCCTGGCCATCTCCTCGGCACAGGTCACCGGTATCGCGGCGGCGCTCTATGTGGCGGGTGCCTGCGCGGGCGCCCTGTTCTTCGGCTGGCTGACCGACCGGTACGGCCGCAAGAAGCTCTTCATGATCACGCTCGTCGTCTATCTCTCGGCGACAGCGCTCACCGCCCTGTCCTTCGACGCCTGGTGGTTCTTCACCTTCCGCTTCCTCACCGGCTTCGGCATCGGCGGCGAGTACGCGGCTATCAACTCGGCGATCGACGAGCTCATCCCCGCCAGGTTCCGCGGCCGGGTCGACCTGATCATCAACGGCACCTACTGGCTCGGCGCGATCGGCGGTGCGCTGCTGTCGATCGTCATGCTGAACACGGACATCTTCCCCAAGGACCTCGGCTGGCGGCTGACCTTCGGCCTCGGCGTGGTCCTCGGTCTGGTGATCCTGCTGGTCAGGCGGCATGTGCCGGAGAGCCCGCGCTGGCAGTTCATCCACGGCCGCGGTGAACAGGCGGATGAACTGGTCACCTCGGTCGAGAAGGAGATCGAGGAGGAACGGGGTGAACCGCTGCCGGCGCCGGAGGGCGAGATCACCATCGAGCAGCGCAAGAGCATCGGCTTCGGCGTCATCGCGAGGACGGTCTTCGGCACGTACCCGAAACGGGCCGTGCTCGGCCTCGCCCTCTTCATCGGCCAGGCCTTCCTCTACAACGCGATCACCTTCGGCTTCGGCTCCATCCTGACCACGTTCTTCGACGTGCCCACCGGCGGCACCGGCTACTACTTCGCCGTCATCGCGGCCGGCAACTTCCTCGGCCCGCTGCTGCTCGGCAAGCTCTTCGACACCCTCGGCCGCCGCGTGATGATCTCCTCGACCTATCTGCTCTCCGGTCTGCTGCTCTTCGTCACGGCCTGGCTCTTCGACCAGGGCGCGCTGAACGCGGTGACGATGACGGCCTGCTGGTGCGTGGTGCTCTTCTTCGCGTCGGCGGGCGCCTCCAGCGCGTATCTGACCGTCTCCGAGATCTTCCCCATGGAGACCCGCGCGATGGCCATCGCCTTCTTCTACGCCATCGGCACCGCGGCCGGCGGAATCAGCGGCCCGCTGGTCTTCGCCGACCTCACCAAGTCCGGTGTCGTCGCCGACACGGTGCTCGCGTTCCGGATCGGCGCCGCCCTGATGTGCGCCGCGGGTCTGGTCGCGGTGTTCCTCGCGGTCAAGGCCGAGCGGCGCTCCCTTGAGGACATCGCCGCGCCGCTGTCGACGGCACCCTCCACGGCCGCCGCCTCACCGGTGTCCACCGCACAGGCGACCTGAACCGGGCGCGGGCCCGCGCGAGCGGTTCCTTCAGGCTCCCCGGTTCCGCTGCTCGTCGCACTCCCCGGTTCCGCGACGCGTCGTAGCTCGTCCACGGTTCTGAGTACGCGTACTCTGTCGCGGCCCGGCCGGGCACGTGACCCTCGTACGCATGACCGAGAAACTGCTCCGCCCACTGCGAACGCGCCCTTGGCCGGAACGCTGGCTGACGCGTGTGCTCGGCGCCGCCCTCTCCTGCGCGGCGTACCTGATCTGTCTCCCCTGGGACCTGCGCGACCGCCCGGAGGCGCCGGGCTCCACCGTGGAGACCACCCCGGTGACCGGTACGGGCGTCCTCGCCCTCGCCGCGGTCCTGCTGCTCCTGGCCGTCCACTTCGGGCTCCGGGACGCGCTGGCCTGGCCGTTGCTGCTGGTCGCGGCACCCCCGGCGATCCTGCTCCACGTGTCGCTGCGGACCCACCCCGGACCCCCGGACGGCCTGGCCGGGGTGTGGCCGCTGACCTGGGCGGCCGTCACGCTGCTCGGGGCCACCGCGGTGCTGGTCGTGAGCGCGGTGGCACGCCAGTTCAGGACGGACCTGGCGGACGCCCTGGAGGAGGAGCGGGTCCTGGCCGGCCAGTGGTGACGGTGAGACACGCGGGCCGGCCGGCGGGCCGGCTCGGGTCCGCCCGCCCAGGTCCGCCCGCCGCCCGCCCGGGCCCGCCTACTGCCCGTAGAAGTACCGCGAGCTCTTCTCGTTGAAGTACGAGGCGTAGACGCGTCCGAGGACCGGCTTGCCGCGGTACATCCCCACGTACTGACGCGAACTGTCGACCACGACGGGCCGTGTCATGCAGGCGAACTTGACCCGCTGCTGCGCCTCGGCCCACTGCACGGCCGCCGGGTCGACCCGGTCGCTGACGAGCAGCGGGAAGGCGCCGATGCCGTTCTGGAACCCGACGGGCAGACCGCCCTTGGTGTCCTTGGCGTACTTCATCACCTGGTCGGTGAAGCCGGAGATGGCCTGCACGGTTATCTCCGGGACGACCGCGGCCACCGTGAACAGGTGCAGCTTCGTTCCCATCCAGCGCATCCGGAACTCGGCCCGCCGCCCCACGAGTACGGGCACCCCGGCCCAGTCCTCCCACCGCGTGGCACATCCGTCGGCTGTCAACTGCCGCTCCACGAAGGTCAGATAGGTGCCCGGCGCGGATTGCTGCTGGTTTGCGTCCATGGCGGGATCCTAGGGCCCGGGGGGCAGCGGCCGGAACGGGTGCCGCCCGATCGGCTAGGCGCCTGTCGTGGACCCCGGCCGGATGATCATCAGGACGGTGACGGTGGCCCACAGCAGGTTGAAGATCCCGGTGAACATGGCCAGCCGAACGGTCGCCGCACGGTCGACGGTCCTGTCCTGGACGGCCCCCTCCAGGATCGCGCTCTGCCGTGGCAGGACCAGCGCGGCGAGGACCACGGCCGCCAGCGCGGTCAGCACGATCGAGACGATCAGCCAGGTGTCGCCCAGGACACCCATGTCGCTCGCCGTGGCGAACCCGAAGACGGGAACGACGACGCCCACCACGGCGTACACCTGGCAGATGCGGTGCAGGAGCCGGGTGGTGGCGAGGGCGTCCGGGTCGTCCGGCGCTTCGAGAACCTTGCGCGCGGCCGGCGGGAACATGCTCGCGGCGACGGTGACGGGCCCGATGGCGACGATCGCGGCGATGACGTGGACGGCGAGGAGGAACTTGGTCACGGGGTGACGGTAGAGGCCGGGAGGATCATGGAGAAGTGGCACTTTTGCCAGGGGGCGACGGATTCTGGCCAGGGCTTCATGGCCGAGGTTGCCGGGGTTGTCGGGGTTGTCGGGGTGAGGAGGTGGGAGTGCGCGCCCCGGTGCGCTCGCTCGTACGATCGGCGCTGCGGAGGTACGACGGTGGAACCCGATGTACGGGCATGGCGAGAACCGGTGCATGCCTCAGGGGGCATGCACGAGAACCGGCGCATGCCTCGGGGCATGGCGAGAACCCGGCGTATGCATAGGCTCTGGTCATGCACACCGTGGCCGTACTGGCGCTCGACCAGGTCATCCCGTTCGATCTCGCAGCCCCGATCGACACGTTCGGCTGGGCCCGGCTGCCCGACGGCCGTCCGGCGTACCGGACCCGGGTGTGCTCGGTCACGGCGGACGCGGAGGTGAGCGCGGGCGCGTTCACGCTGCGCGCCCCGTACGGCCTGGAGGCGCTGGCCGACGCGGACACGATCGTCCTGCCGGGCGTGGCCGACCCGTCCGCCCCGCTCCCGCCGGGCGTCGCGGAGGCGCTGCGCGCGGCGGCCGCGAACGGCACCCGGATCGCCTCGATCTGCGTCGGCGCCTTCGTCCTCGCCGCCACCGGCCTGCTGGACGGACTGCGCGCGACCACGCACTGGCTCGCGGCCGCGGAACTGGCGGCCAGGCACCCGGCGGTGACCGTCGACCCGAACGTCCTCTACGTCGACAACGGCCAGTTCCTGACCTCGGCGGGGGCGTCGGCGGCGCTGGACATGTGTCTGCACATGATCCGCAGGGACCACGGTTCGGCGGTCGCCGCGCATGCCGCCCGGCTGTCGGTGATGCCCCTCGAACGGGAGGGCGGTCAGGCCCAGTTCATCGTTCACACCCAGCCCCCGGCACCGGCGGGCACGACCATGGAGCCGCTGCTCCACTGGCTGGAGGAGAACGCGGACCGGGAGCTGACCCTGGAGGACATCGCGGTCCACGCGGGCATGAGCACCCGTACCCTCAACCGCCGCTTCCGCGAACAGACGGGCACGACACCGCTCCAGTGGCTGCACCGGGCCAGGGTGCGCCGAGCCCAGTACCTCCTGGAGACGACCACGTACCCGGTCGAACGCATCGCCACCCAGGCGGGCTTCGGCTCCCCGACGGCTTTCAGGGACCGCTTCAGACGAGTGGTGGGGACGAGCCCGCAGGCGTACCGGCGGGCGTTTCGGGGGGTGGAGGAGCGGGCTTCCTGAGGTTCCGCCCGACCGGGCTCAGTCGTGGGTCCGCCCGACCCCGGCTCAGGCGCGTCGGTCGGCCACGGCCCAGGAGGCGAGGGCCATGGCACCGGCGACACCGAAGACGGCGGGCCAGGCGCCCACCTTCTTGGCCAGCGGATGCGACCCGGCGAACGCGGCGACGTACCCGGCGGTCAGCACTCCGGCGGCGGCACCGCCGGCCTCCTGCTTCCACTGCCGGGCGGCGACGACGCCCGCGGCGGCGAGCACGACCCCGCCGAGCTGCCGCTTCCTCGTCCACCGGGCGACGCCGTACCCACCGACAAGCCCCCCGGCGGCCACCATCGCGGCTGGTACCTTCGCCATCACTGCCTCCTTGTTCGTCCTCCGAGGCTAACGCCCTGCGGGAGCGGGGCGGGCGCGGGCCCCGGCACCGGGGGCCGCCTGTCGGTGGCACCCGATTGGATGGGCCGTATGACAGCCCGAGACATCGCAGGTGCCCTGCCCGACATCGACACCCTGAAGGACCTCTGCCGGTCGATGGCCATGGCCGAGGCGATCCTGAACCCCGACGGCGAGTGCATCTACTCGTACAGCGCCCAGTGGTCGGAATCCGAGGAGGCGGCCTCGATGAGGAACGGATCCGGCGACGAGTACGACATCGTCTTCGCCCCTGAAGGCGCGTACATCCGCGGCTTCGACCACGAGTCCCCTCTGAGTCCGTACCACCACGAGGACGTGCCACAGCCCTGGCCGGGCGTACTGGACTCGGTGCCCGAGGTCTTCCGGCGCCACGTGGACGAGCCCGCGTTCACGGACGAGGACGGATGCCCCGTGCTGACGGCATGCCTGTGGCGCGAGACGAACGCCCCGTCCTGGCAGACGGGCCGCATCACCTTCCCCGAGCCCCACCCGGACCCCGACGGCTCGCACCGGCTCTTCGAACTCCTCCTCGACCCGACCCCGGAGGCGTTCCGGACGTTCGCCGAGGACTACTACGAGGTGTCGGTGGACGTCGAGGCACTTCGACATGTGTACGAGCTGCGTCCTCTTGAGCGAGCACTCGTCGTCACACTCAACCCGTCAGCCTCGCCCGAGTTGATTACGGCTGCGGCCAGCATGATCGGTTACCCCGTCGCGGCCGACTTGAGGTCGGCGGCGGGCTGACCTCTTGTCGCCGAACGCGAAATCTTGTCGGCGTGGCTCAAGCGGAGAAGTCGGCGATTGAGATCAGCGCCGAGTCAACTCGTGATCGAGGCGTACGCGCTCACATCGGCAGGAAGCTCGTGGTGTAGATCCCAAGTGATTGCCATGGGCTTACTGCCGGAGTGGTCGAAGTATGTGGCTGGTCCCAGAAGCATCCACGGCTCGGCCTTGCCGATGCTGTTGCGCTTGTAGCGGCGAAGGAAGAGCAGGACATGGCTCCCGAGCTGGTCGTGCTGCTGGTAGCGCAAGCCAGTCGCGGAGTTTGCTGGAGTGGTGCTCTGGGACTCCCAGTGGAAGCGGGTCGGGCTGAGCGCGTAGTCCTTGTAGCGGACGGTGGGAGAGAAGTCGCGCTCGCTCTTTTCCAGAGTGATGAGGAGGGCATCGGTTTTGAGCTCCTCGACCCACCGCACCCCTTGCCCGAAATCCCGGGGCATTTGGCCCCCCAAACGCGCCACTCCCAGGGCCGAGAGGATCTCGGAACGGTTGTACGAGCTGTGGATCTTCAAGGGGACGTGAGCGAGCGGACCCTCCAATGGGAGCGGGAAGTGGTCCGCCTGCTCGAGGGCGTAGGAGAGAACCTGCTGCAGTTCGTCCCGCATCATTGGCTGCGATCTAAGCGACTCAAGGCCTTGGCGGTAGCTGGAGAACCCGCCACCGTTGTCCCACAGGTTGAAAAAGAGCATGTGGGCGTACGACGCTTCCGCCTCAGACAGGGAGTCGTAGTCGGGAGCATCATCTGCCAGCAGTCGTAGGTACGCCTGGATGCGGTTCGGGTCGTCGACGTGCAGGAAGGCATGGACGCGCTTAAGGAGTTCTGCCTCACCTGGCTGCGCCTCCTCGCGGATGAACCCAGCCTTGCGCAGCACCTTGGTCCAGGAGTTGTCACTCTTGTAGAGCTCCTGGATGTCTCGGCGGCTCTCGCGCAGATAGTTCGCCAGTCGCGGGGTGCTGTAGTCCCTGGCCTCTCTGGCCAACGTAGTGATGGTGGCCTTGAGCTGCGTACGGATGTTGTCCAGGATGAGGTCCTTGGACTTGCCTTCCAGGATGATCTGGCACCCGGATGGCAACTGTGGGAAGTCCTGCTCGATGCTGTTGACGAGCCGGTTACGGGACAGGTTTGTCAGGGCCCGGAACTGTTCCTCGAAGCGGAACTCCGCTCGATGTTGACCGATGAAATCGAGCACCGTCAAAACAGGCTTGTTTGGCGTGCGGCGCAGACCACGCCCAAGCTGCTGGAGGAAGACGGTCGCGCTGTTGGTGGGGCGCAGCAGCAGGAGGGTGTCCACGTCAGGGATGTCCAGGCCCTCGTTGAACAGGTCAACAGAGAAGATCACCTGGATACGACCTGCTTTGAGATCGTCGAGCGTCTGCGCGCGCACCTCGGGACGCGAGTCGCTGTCGAGCGCCGCCGCTTGGAAGCCTGCCCGGCGGAAGCAGTCCGCCATGAAGTGGGCATGCGCCTTGGACACGCAGAATCCGAGGGCCCGCATGGAGGCGGGGACTGAGATCTTGTTCTGGACCTGCTTGATGACGATGCGCGCCCGAGCCTCGTGACCTGTGTAGAGATGGCCGAGTTGATCCCGGTCGTAGGTACCCGAACGCCAGTTGAGACGGGTCAGATCCGTGCCGTCTGGAAGCCCGAAGTAGTGGAAGGGGCTGAGGAGGTCGTTCTCCAGGGCCTCCCAGAGGCGAAGCTCCGCAGCGATGCGCCCGTCGAAGAACACGTTCTGCACACTGCGCCCATCCATCCGCTCGGGGGTCGCGGTGAGGCCTAGCAGCTCGGCCGGCTTGAAGTGCTCGATGACCCGCTTGTACGTCTCGGCCGTGGCGTGGTGGAACTCATCGATGACGATGACGTCGAAGTGCCCAGGGTCGAGTTGCTCCAGGCGCTGGAGGTTGAGCGATTGGACGCTGGCGAACACATGTGTCCAGTCGCGTGGTTCTTTGCCGCTGTGGAGAAGCTCGCCGAACGAGGCGTTATCCAGTACCTCCCGGTAGGTGCGCAGGGACTGGTTCAGGATCTCCTTGCGATGGGCGACGAAGAGCAGGCGGGGAAGCTCACCACCGCGTCTGTCACGCATGCTTCGATAGTCAAGTGCCGCCATTACGGTTTTGCCGGTTCCCGTCGCGGCGACGAGGAGATTCCGGTTGCGTCCGCGGATCTCACGCTCGACTCGGAGGCGCTCCAGCATGTCTTTCTGGTGAGGGAGAGGATGCACCTCGAGACCCGACAGACTGATCTTGACGTCTCCAGCGGGGCCAGTGCCACCCGCCCTGGCAAGTGCCTCGGTGAGTCGCTCGCCGTCGCGATCAGGGTCGTACGCCTCGAAGGCGGTGTCGGCCCAGTACGCGTCGAAGGTCGCCTCGAACTTGTCGAGCACTCTCGGCGTGGCGACTGAGGACAGTCGTACATTCCACTCCAGGCCGTCGAGCAAAGCGGCTTTGGAGAGGTTCGAACTGCCTACATAGGCGGTGTCGAAGCCTGTGTTACGCCGGAACAGCCAGGCTTTGGCGTGCAAGCGCGTCGACCTGATCTCGTAGTTGACCTTCACCTGGGCACCGAACTCGCGAACGAGTCGGTCCAAAGCGTGCCGGTCTGTGGCGCCGATGTAGGTGGTGGTGATGACCCGGATGGGGATCCCACGTTCCTTGGCTGCGCGGAGCGAGTCCTCGAGAACTCGTATTCCGTACCACTTTACGAACGCGCAGAGCAGGTCGATGCGGTCGGCAGTAGCGAGCTCGGCCCGCAATTCCGCCCCCAGGCTCGGATCATCTGGGGCATTGGTGATCAACGCTGTTTCAGACAGGGGAGTCAGGGGCCTGATGGCGTAGGCGCCCGGAGCCTGCTGCTCTGCCAAGGCCAGGAGTTGGCGAGGGCCCTCGACGATGGTGGGCGATGCCTCGTCCTCATCTGGGTCCGGCAGGCTACTGACCAGGGACTGCATGATCTGGTTGGCTGCGGCTACCTGCTTGTCGTGAGGGAGCAGACTCAACCGTCGCCCCACGGCTTCGCCGATGTGGCGCGCCAGGACATGGGGTGACGACTCGGCACTGACCTCCGCGTGAATCGGCTTCCATCCGGCCGCCTTCAACTGGTCGATCTGTGCCTGCACGCCTTCGGTGATGAGTTCCTCGTACACACCCGCAACAGGCTGTGCCGGATCCCCTGACTGAACCACGCTGGCCCCCCGATCGTTCATTGCGCCGTGCACAGTTCTAACAGGGGCCACTGACACGATCGAGTCATGGAGCTAAGAAAGCCAAAGGTGCACCCCGACTGCTGGTAGCCCGGGATGCACCTTCATGGGAGATGGCAGAGCGTGGCGATGCCACTGGCCATCAAATGGCCCCGTGGCACTCCCCGTAAGAAGCCCCCGATCCGCACCAGCACTCGCTCGTCCGCTGCGGAGGCCAGGCCACTGCCAGGCCTCGGGCCGCCAGCGTTGTCGCGTACTGGGGGAGCAGGGTCGTGTCCGCGGGGGACGAGGCTTCCGAGGCGGCGAAGGCCTCGTACGAGGGGACCGTGGCGGTGACGATGCCGAGGTTCGGGGTGCCGGAGACGGCCAGTTCGCGCAGGGACGCCTCTATCGTCGCGAGGTGCTCGTCGTGCGAGGGGTACTCGGTGGTGAGGTCCGGGTACGCGGTGGTCAGTTCCGTGAGTTCGGGGGCCGACCAGTGCAGGACCGCCACCGGGAAGGGGCGCGACAGGGCCTCGCGGTAGGCGCCCAGTTCGGCCTGGAGGCGGCTGATCTCGGCCTGGAGTTCCGCCGGGTTGTCCGAGCCGAGGGACCAGACCCGCTTCGGGTCGTGGAGTTCGTCCAGGGAGATCGGGGACGAGTGCAGGGTGTCGGCCAGCGCGTCCCACTCGTCGTGCGCCGCGCCCAGCATGCGGCGCACCCGGTGACGGCCGAACAGGAGGGGGAGCGTGGAGTAGGGCGGTTCCGCCACGTCCGTCAGGAGCAGGGTCGTTCCCTCGGTGAAGGTGTCCTGTGCCGCCTCCAGTTCGTCGTGCGACTCCAGGGCCTCCGCGACGATCACCCAGGGGGCCGGGTCGCGGGGGGCCGCCGCCCGGACTCCGTCGATGATCGCGCGGGCTTCGGCCTCGTGGTCGTACTCCCACAGGTTCGACGCCTTGAGGGCGCGGACCAGATACGGCTTCTCCAGGGGAGTGTCCGAGGAGAGAAGGCGGTCGTAGAGAGTGGTGGCGCCGGGGCGGTCGCCGGCCAGTTCGAGGTGGGCCGCGGCCTGCAGGAGCAGGTGCTCGGCGTCCTCCGGGTACAGGCCGGCGGTCCGCTCCAGGCGAGCCGCTTCGGCGGTGTGGTCGACGTTCTCGGCAGGCGTGTCGGGGCGCATGGGGGACACCGTACTGCCGCCGGGCCGCCAAGGAGAGAGACCTGCAGGCCAGAGACGCGGGAGTCCCCGACGGCATATTCCGGGATCCCCGCCCGAGTGTCGAGGGGGAGGGGAGAGGAGGAGGGGAGAGGGGAGGCAGGGGGAGCCTGTCACCGACGCCGACGCCGACGCCGACGCCGACACCGCCGACACCGACGCCGCCGTCACCGCCACCGTCACCGCGGTGGCGACGGGTCGGTCAGTTCCGCCTCATGCCACCACCCCGTCCACCTGCAGCGTCTGAACCGCCCCGGCCGGGAACGAGACGGCCACGGACTTGCCGTTCAGGTAGGTGTCCGAGTGGGCGGTGTAGAGGTCGCCGGTGCCGGAGGTCAGGGTGTTCCAGCGGGGGACCAGGCCGCCCGTGCCGCCGGAGACCGTGGTGAAGCGGGAGAGGTCGAAGGTCAGGGTCTGGGCGGACGTGGCCTTGTTCGCCGCGACGATCACCAGGCGCTTCGCCGTCGCGTCGTACGCCGCCACCGCGTAGTCCACGCCCGTGTCCACGATCGTCATGCCGGGGCGGATGTGGCGGCTGAACTGGGCCATCACATACAGCTTCGTCTCGACCGCGCCGGCCGTCAGGGTGCCCGCGTCGTACTTGATCATGCCCCAGCCCGCCGTGGGGTCCATCACCTGCCAGTAGACCCAGGCGGTCGGATGCAGCCAGCGGAAGTCGAGGAGGAGGTTGCTCGCCAGGGTCAGGCCGGTGCCGTCGCCGTCGCCGTACTCGGAGTTCCACAGCGCCTTGCCGGACGACGTCACGGCGTCCGTGTAGAGAAGGTCCCGGCGGCCGCCCGAACCCTGGTAGCCGTGCACGTTGACCCGGTTGACCAGGGCCTTGGTCGTCGAGCTGAAGGAGCTCCATGTCGTACGGGCGAGGTCGTAGCTCGTCTCGTCGGACGCGGAGATCCTGGTGGCCGTCAGGCCGCGCTTGTCCAACTCGCTTCGCAGGTAGGGGAGTACGGCCGACTGGACGGAGGCGTCCATGTGGCAGCCCTCCTGGGTGCCGGTGGACGTCCACCAACTGGAGGAGGGCTCGTTGAACGCCTCCACGGTGGCGAAGTTCACGCCCCAGTTCGTCTTCGCGTAGAGGGCGACCGCCGCGAGGTGGGAGGCGTGCTGGCGGTAGTTCCAGGACTGGAGGTTGTTGCCGCCGCCTGACGCGCCCGACGGGTTGTGGTTCAGGCACATCCACCACATCGGGGAGTTGGCGAACAGCTCGCTCGTCGCGCCGCGCGCCGTCGCCTTGGTGAGGGCGGCGCGCTGGGTGGCGTCCGCCGTCCACTTCCAGGCCGAGGACGTCGGGTCCTCGTTGTTCCAGTCCTGCCAGTAGCCCTCGATCTGCTTGAAGGAGGGGATGTTGGCGGAGGCGGTCATGGTCTCGCCGCCCACGCTGTTCCAACCGCACGCGCCCAGGTTGTAACGGGCGATGGTCAGTCCGAGGCCGGGGCGCGAAGCGCCGTTGTACGTCGTCGACTTGGTGGTGAAGAAGAGGTCGGCGAAGTCGTCGCGGGCGCCGAAGACATTGGCCCACCACGCCAGTGAGGTGCCCCACCCCTCCCATTTCCCGTACGTCGTGGCCGGGTTGACGGCGATCGTCGCGTCCGCGCGGGCCGTGCCGGTCGCCAGGGCGCCGCCGAGGACCGCACCGCCCGCGGCGCCCAGAAGTGTTCTGCGTCGGATCATGGCTGGCTTCTCCGTCCGTCTCAGCACAACTCGCGTCCCCCGTAACGGAGTTGGCCATGGCTGTCGACTCGACTTCGAACTCGGTCGCCGGTTCGTACCCGCCGGCGCTTGCCCGTCCCACTGATGCCATCAGGAAGCATCGGGTGTGGCGCCTGAGGTTGTCGAGGGTTGTGACAGCCCTTTCTAAAACCGGTGGAGGAAGCCCCGCGCCGGACAGGAGCCGCGCGGGGCTGGAGAGTTGACGGGGTGACGCCTATCGTGCGCCCGGCGAAGGGGGCGTACGGATGCGGGCTCCGGGGGTCGTGCACCACGGCACGCGGCGACGGCGGGCCGCGTACCGGCGAGCGGTCTGGAGCGGTGCCGAGGTGCTCGTCACCGTCGGAGTGGTGCTGCTCCTGCTCGTCGCGCACCAGCTGTGGTGGACCAACCGGCAGGCGCGGCACGGCGCCGAGCGCAAGGTGCAGGCGCTGGAGCGGGAGTGGGGGACCCCGGACCCGGGGAGTTCCGGGAACGGTGGCGGCGCGGAGTCCGGTGCCGGTGCGGCGGCCAGGAGCGGCGGGGACGCGAAGGACGGGACCGGACGGGCGTCGGGGCGGAACTCTCCGTCCGGATCCGGGGGCGGCGGCGATCAGAAGCAACCCCGTTGGTCGCAGGCCTATGCCGTCCTCAGCATTCCGCGGCTCTCCCTGCGGGTGCCGGTCGCGGAGGGCATCAGCAAGGCGAACGTCCTGAACAAGGGCTACGTCGGTCACTACAAGGGCACCCAGCAGCCGGGGCAGGCCGGGAACTTCGCGCTCGCCGGGCACCGGAACACGCACGGGGAGCCGTTCCGGTACCTCCCGAGGCTCCGGCGCGGTGACACGATCACCGTGGAGACGAAGGCCGCCGTCTACACGTACACCGTCGACCGGACGATGTCGCAGACCTCCTCGCGGGACGTCGGGGTGATCCGCCCGGTGCCGCGCAGCACCGTCCGGCCGTCGTACGGGTACACGCGGCCGGGGTACTACATCACGCTCACCACGTGCACCCCCGAGTACACCTCCCGATACCGCATGGCGGTGTGGGGGAAGCTCACCTCCATGCGGCCCCGCTGACGAACGCCGGCCCGGCCGGTCACGCCCGCCGGGCCCGGCCGGTCACGCCCGCGGGGCTCCGCCGGTTACGTCCGCGGGGCTCCGCCGGTCCCGCCCACCGGGCTCGGGCGGTCACGTGCGTCGGGCTCCGCCAGTGGCGTCCGTCGGGCTCCGCCGGTCCCGCCCGCCGGGCTCCGCCGATCACGCCCGTCGGGCTCCGGCACAGCCGAACGCGGGCTCCGCCGGGTACGGCCGCGTCACGTCCGGTCCCGCAGGACCAGGACGCTCGCCGCGGCCACGGCGGCCAGTCCCGCCGACACGGCGATCGCGATGTCCGCGCCGTGCGCCGGCCCGCCGGTGGAGGTGACCAGGGCGATCGTGAGGGCGACCCCGGCGCACGAGCCGATGTAGCGGAAGGTCTGCTGGGCGCCCGAGCCCATCGCCGCGCGGGTCGCGGGCACGGACTCCACAGCCAGCAGGGGCAGCGCGGCGTTCAGCAGGCCGCTGCCCACCCCGGAGATCACGAAGCCCGGCAGCAGGTGGGTCCAGGAACCGGAGCCGATCGCGCCGAGCATCGTCAGGACGCCGGCCGCGTGCAGCGCGAAACCGATGGCGAGCTGATGGCGGTGCGAGACCCGGCCGGCGAGACGGCGGGCCTGGAGGGCGACCGTGAAGGAGAGCCCGGACCACAGCAGGAACAGCCACGCCGTGTCCATGGCGGACATCCCGAGCGTCCGCTGGAGCAGGGCCGGCAGGAAGCTGAACAGGCCGATCACCGCGAGGCCCATGAAGAGCCCGCCCGCGGACGAGGCGAGGAAGCGGCGGTGGCGGAGGAGGCCCAGGTCGATCA
This sequence comes from Streptomyces sp. NPDC059371, assembly GCF_042751995.1. Taxonomy (NCBI): domain Bacteria; kingdom Bacillati; phylum Actinomycetota; class Actinomycetes; order Kitasatosporales; family Streptomycetaceae; genus Streptomyces; species Streptomyces sp. NPDC059371. The sequence continues at coordinate 45,443 of NZ_JBHYXD010000024.1, forward strand.
TGGGTGTGTCGCTGCGGCGTTCGACGGCGACGAACACGGCCATCAGGACGAGGAACGCGGCCAGCAGCAGGCCGACCGGAGCACGCAGCCAGCCGTCGCGGCCGAGCGTCAGCGCCGCCACCAGCGACACCAGCGCGAGCCCGAAGGTCAGCGCCCCCGCGAGGTCGGGCCGGCCGCCGCGCGGTGCGCGGGACTCGGTCAGGGCACGGGTCCCGAGGAGGGCGACGGCCAGAGCGGCGGCGCCGAGGACGGCGTACGCCATCCGCCAGTCCCAGCCCGCGATCGCCCCCGCGAGCAGCGGGCCCGCCGCGATGCCGCCGCTGACGAACGCGCCCCACACCCCCGTCGCGTGCAGCCGCCCGCGCGGGGTCGGGAAGGCGTGCACGATCAGCCCCAGGCTGCTCGCGAGGATCGCCGCGCTCGCCGCTCCCTGCGCGATGCGGGCCAGGGTGAACAGCCAGGTGGAGTCCGCGAGCGCGCCCAGGGCGGTGGTGAGGCCGAGGGCGACCGTGCCGGCCAGGAAGATCCGGCGGCGGCCGTAGTCGTCCGCGAGGCTGCCCGCGACCAGGAGCAGTGCGGCCAGGCCCAGCGGGGTGCCGTTGAGCAGCCAGGCCTGGGCGGAGACCGAGGTGTGCAGTGCGGCCGCGGTGTCGGGGAGCGTGACCATCGGGGCCGTGTACGTCATCAGGGCCACGGCGGTGGCGGCGCTGGTGAGGACGAGGGTCGGGGTGGCCCGCGGAGCGCTGTCCGCCGAAGGGGCCGGAAGGGGAGTCGGGGAGGCCGGAGTGGCCGGAGAGACGCCGGTGGCGTGCGCGGGCTGCGTGCTGGTGTCGGGCCGGTCGAGCCGGGTCATGGCCTGCCTTCACTTCCCTGGGTCGGGTCAGTCGGTTCAGCGGGTCGGACGGTCGGTTCGGGCCGACCTCTCCGACATCCTTCAGTTCATTCATTGAACCTTGTGTGTGCATAGACCATAGCATCTAGGTTCGTTCAATGAACCAACAGGTCGAAAAGTGGCTACAGTGGGGGCATGGCTCTGGGCAAGGACTACGCGACGCAGGAATGCTCGATCGCCCGCGCGCTGGAGGTCGTCGGTGAGCGCTGGACACTTCTCGTCATCCGAGACGCGCTCTACGGCGTACGGCGCTACAACGACTTCCTGGTGCACCTCGGCATCCCGCGGGCCGTGCTCGCGGCCCGTCTCCAGGCGCTCACCGCCGAGGGGGTCCTCGAGAAGCGCCGCTACCAGGAGTCGCCGCCGCGTGACGAGTACGTCCTGACCGACCGCGGTGTCGCCCTGTGGCCCACCCTGCGCTCGCTCGGACTGTGGGGCCGCGAGCACTTCGGGGAGAGCCGTCTTCGGTACTTCCGGCACGCCGACTGCGGCACGGAACTCGGCCCCTACGGCGAATGCCCCCGCTGCGCGCTGGTCGTGCCCGTCCCGGACGTCGAGATGACGCCGGGCCCCGGGCTCGACCGGGACCCGGCGGATCCGGTCAGCCGCGCCCTGGTCGCGCCGAGGCGACTGCTGGAGCCGCTCGACATGGATCCACTGAAACCGGCGGCGGCCGTGTCCGGCGAGCCGGCCGCGCCGGACGCCTGACCCGTACGCAGCGACCGCGCCGGACGCCTGGCCCGTACGTGCCGGTTGCACCTGACGCCGGACCTGTACGTGCCGACCGCGCCGGACGTCTGGCCCGTACGTGCCGGCTGCACCTGACGCCGGACCTGTACGTGCCGACCGCGCCGGACGTCTGGCCCGTACATACCGACCGCGCCCGACACCTGGCCCCGTACGCGGCGACCGCTTGCCTCGTGCGTGCCGACCGCATGCCCTGCGTACGGACCGACCGCATGCCCTGCGTACGGACCGACCGCATGCCCTGCGTACGGACCGACCGCATGCCCTGCGTACGGACCGACCGCGCGGCGGACCCCGTGACCGATACCGCAGCCGATCCAGGGCGGTTGGTCCGGAACCATCCTGTATAACGAACGGAGAGACACGCGCGCCACGTACGAGAGGAGGAGCGGTCGATGATCCGGACCTGGGCCGATGCCCGCCCCGCCGCCGTACTGCTGCTCCTGCTCCTCGAGGTCGCCCTGCTCGACACGGGCACCCTCACCGCCACCGTCGCGATCGCGGCGACGGCCGCCGCCGGGTCCGCCTTCGCCGCGTGCTCCCTCATCGTGGCGCGCTGCGCGCCCGTCGTGCCGCCCACCCGGGTCCGTACGGCCATCCGCGACCGCGACCGCCGCACGGCCTTCCTGCCGCAACGCGATCCCGACGCCAGCGGACGGCCGCGTCCCAGGGCGCCCGGACACGCCCTCCCGGCGACCGCGTAGGGCACCCCCTTCCTCCACCCCCGGTGACCGTCCGCCCGGGGTGGCTCTCCACTCCCGGTGACTCACCCCGAGTGGTACTCCGTCACGGGTGACCCGCGCGGGTCGTCATGCCGCAATCCGTACTCCCGGCACGACGAGACCCCCGGAGGGCTCACGCATGTCCACGTTCATGTCCGTTTTCGCGCACCTGGTCGAGCACCTCGCCGATCTGCTCCAGCCGCTGTTCCACACCTCGGCCGCCGCCGCGGCGATCGTCCTGTTCACCGCGCTCGTACGCCTGCTCGTGCACCCCCTGTCGCGGGCCTCGGCACGCGGACAGCGGGCGCGGGCGGCCCTCCAGCCGCGGATCGCCGAGCTGAAGAAGGAGCACGGGAAGGACCGCGAGAAGTTCCAGAAGGCGCTGATGGAACTGCACGCCGAGGAGAAGGTGTCGCCGCTCTCCGGATGTCTGCCCAGCCTGTTGCAGATGCCGGCCTTCTTCCTTCTCTACCACCTGTTCTCCAGCTCGACGATCGGCGGCGAGGCCAACACCCTGCTCGGGCACAAGCTGTTCGCCGCGCCGCTCGGGGGCCGGTGGGCGGACGCGCTCGGCGACGGCGGGCTCTTCGGGCCGGCCGGTCTCGTCTACCTGGGCCTCTTCGCCGTCGTCACGGCAGTGGCCGCGTTCAACTACGTGCGTACGAAGCGGATGACCGCCGCCGCGACTCCGGCGGGCGAGGCGCAGAGCGAGGGCCGGAGCGAGAGTGAGCAGGCGGCCGCGACGGCGCTCGCCTCGGTCGGCAAGATCATGCCGTTCATGTCCTTCTTCACGCTGTTCACCGTGGCGGTGGTGCCGCTGGCCGCCGCCCTGTACGTCGTGACCAGCGCGACCTGGAGCGCCGTGGAGCGGGCGGTGCTCTACCGGGACATGCCGGGGGCGGCGCCCGCGGTCGCGGCTCTCGCCTGACGATCCTGGCTCTCGCCTGACGCGACCCTTGCTCTCGCCTGACGGCCCTTGCTCTCGCGTGACCGTGCCGTTCGTCCGTTCGTCCGGTCGTTCGTCCAGCCGTCCGGGCGGTGGGAAAGGTATGTCAGCCGGGTCCGGTCTGTGAACGGGGTCTTGCGGACTGGACGGTGAGCTTGGAGGATCGCACGGTCCCCCGACGGTCGCACCTGTCGGCCGGACGGCCCGCGACCGAGGGAGATGGTGACCATGAAGCTGCTGCGAGTCGGTACGTCCGGGTCGGAGCGGCCCGCGCTGCTCGACGCCGAGGGGACCCTGCGCGACCTGTCGGGCCTCGTCGCCGACATCGACGGGGCGCTGCTCGCCGACGACGCGGCGCTCGGCCGGATCCGGTCCGCGGCGGCGGCCGGTGAGCTGCCCGCGCTGGACGCGGACGGACTGCGCGTCGGACCACCGCTGGCCCGGATCGGCAAGGTCGTGTGCATCGGGCTGAACTACCACGACCACGCCCGGGAGACCGGGGCCGAGCCGCCCGCCGAGCCGGTGATCTTCTTCAAAGCGGCGGACACCGTGGTCGGGCCGTACGACACGGTGCTCGTGCCGCGCGGGTCGGTGAAGACGGACTGGGAGGTCGAGCTGGCCGTCGTCATCGGCCGTACCGCCCGCTATCTGGAGTCCGGGGAGCAGGCGCTCGCGCATGTCGCCGGGTACGCGGTGGCTCACGACGTCTCCGAGCGCGCGTTCCAGATCGAGCGCGGTGGCACCTGGGACAAGGGCAAGAACTGCGAGACGTTCAACCCGCTGGGGCCGTGGCTGGTGACCGCGGACGAGGTCCCGGACCCGCAGGCGCTGTCGCTGAGGCTCTGGGTGAACGGTGAGCTCAAGCAGGACGGTACGACGGCCGAGCAGATCTTTCCGGTCGCGGAGGTCGTCCGGTACGTGAGCCAGTTCATGACCTTGTACCCGGGGGATGTCATCAACACCGGTACGCCCGCCGGGGTGGCGCTCGGCCGGCCCGAGCCGAAGCCGTATCTGCGGGCGGGGGACGTCGTGGAGCTGGAGGTCGAGGGGCTGGGGCGGCAGCGGCAGACGCTCGCCAACGCGTAGGCGCTCCGCTGGGTTCGCCGGGTGGGGTTCGCTTTGGCCCCGGTGCTCTTCCTGGTGCGGGTGGGTTGTGGTTGGCCGCGCCGTTCCTCGCGCCCCTTGCGGAGGTGTGCCGTGCGTTGCTGGCTGCGGGTGCTTCGTGGTTGGCCGCGCCGTTCCCCGCGCCCCTTACGGGGCTGTGCTGTGCGTCGTTCGCTGCGGGTGGGTTGTGGTTGGCCGCGCCGTTCCCCCGCGCCCCTTGCGGGGCTTCCTCGCGCCCCTACGGGGGTTCCCCGCGCTCCTTGGAGGGCGCGGGGAACCGGGGTGCTACGCGGCCAGGAACTTTTCCAGGGCCTCTACGACCATCTTGTGGTCCTCGATCTGCGGGAGGCCCGAGACCACCACGGTGCCGACGACGCCCGCGCCCGTCACGGCGATCGGGAACGCGCCGCCGTGGGCCGCGTACGTGTCGGGGTCCAGGCGCGAGGAGTCCTCGAAGGTCGTGCCCTTGGCGCGGAAGCGCGAGCCGACCAGCAGCGAGGAGCACCCGTACCGCTCGACGACGCGGCGCTTGCGGTCGATCCAGGCGTCGTTGTCCGGGGTGGACCCCGGCAGCGCCGCGTGGAAGAGCTGCTGGCCACCGCGGCGGATGTCGATGGCGACCGGCGCCTCGCGCTCGCGGGCGAGTTCGACGAGGAGTGTGCCGAGGGCCCAGGCGTCGTCGTGGGTGAAACGCTGGAGCGTCAGCCGGCGCTCCTGCTCCTCCAGGTCGGCGATCTCCGGTGCGACGGGCGCGTTCACAGGGACACCACCACGGACTCGCGGGCGGAGCGGCGGGCCGCCTCCAGGACGTCGAGGGCGGCGCCGGCCTCGTGGGCGGTGACCGGGTTCGGGGCGCCGTCACGGATGGCGGCGGCGACGGCCGCGTAGTACGCCGGGTACGTGCCCGGGACCGTCGGCTCGGGACGGCCGCCACCGGTCAGCGGGGACTCGCCGGAGCCGACGCGGCCCCACAGGGCCTCCGGCTCGACGCCCCACGCGGCACCGGCAGCGGGGCGCTTGCCGTCGCGCAGGTCGGCCTCCTGCGGGTCGAGGCCGTACTTGACGTAGCCCGCCTGCGAGCCGAGGACGCGGAAGCGCGGGCCGAGCTGGGCGGTCGTCGCGGAGACGTAGAGGTGGGAGCGGACCCCGCTCTTGTGCGTGATCGCGATGAACGTGTCGTCGTCGGTCAGCGCGCCCGGACGGCGGACGTCCGACTCCGCGTACACCGAGGCGGCGGGGCCGAAGAGGACGAGCGCCTGGTCGACGAGGTGGCTGCCGAGGTCGTAGAGCAGACCCCCGATCTCCGCCGGGTCGCCGGACTCGCGCCAGCCGCCCTTGGGCTGCGGGCGCCAGCGCTCGAAACGGGACTCGAAGCGCCAGATGTCGCCCAGCTCGCCGTCGGCGAACAGCTTGCGCAGGGTCAGGAAGTCGTTGTCCCAGCGGCGGTTCTGGAAGACGGAGAGCAGCAGGCCGCGCTCGTCGGCCAGGGCGGCCAGCTCGCGGGCCTCCGCCGCCGTACCGGCGATGGGCTTGTCCACGACCACGGGGAGGCCGGCCTTCAGGGCGGCGGTCGCGATCGGGACGTGGGTCTTGTTCGGGGACGCGATGACGATCAGGTCGAGTTCGTCGGCGCGTGCCAGCAGGTCGTCGGGGGTGGCGGCGAAGCGCAGCCCGTCGCCGAACTCGGCGCGGGCCTGTGCCTGGCGCTCCGGGTTCGAGGTGACGACGGTGTCGAGGGCGAGCCCCTCGGTCGTGGCGATCAGCGGGGCGTGGAAGACGGAACCCGCGAGGCCGTAGCCGACGAGACCCACGCGAAGGGGCGTACCAGTACCAGTCATGCCTGTCATGCGTCCTACTTTCGCAACGCTGTTGCCAAAGTGCAAGCGCGGGGGACAATGGGTGATGTGAACAGGACCAATGCGGGTGGGGCCGGGAAGCAGGGGAGCCCCGGGAATCCAGGTGTACCCCGGACTTCCGGAGTTTTCGCGGACCAGGGCGGGGGCGGGGCCTCCGGTGTCTTCGCGAACCAGGGTGTCCCCGGGAATCCGGGTGGTGGCGGTGGTGGGGGTGGCGGCGCGGGGGCGGTCGGGGTGAATCTTCCTGCCCTGCGCAGTCACAACGCCGCGCTGGTGCTCGATCTGCTGCGCACGGCGGGGGCCTCCGGCATCAGCCGCCTGGAACTCGCCGAGCGGACCGGGCTGACCCCGCAGGCGGTCAGCAAGATCACCGGGCGGCTGCGGGCCGACGGTCTCGCGACGGAGGCGGGGCGTCTCGCGTCCACGGGCGGAAAACCCCGTACGGTGCTGCGGCTCGTGCCCGAGGCGGGGCACGCGGTCGGGCTGCATCTCGACCGGGACGAGCTGACCGCGGTGCTCTGCGACCTCACCGGGTCGGTGGTGGCCGAACGGCGCGCCCCGCTGGATCTGGGGGCCGGGTCCGGCGCTGTGGTCGAGGGGGCGGCCGGGGAGGTCTCGGCCCTGCTCGGCGGGGTGTCGCCGCTGGGTGTGGGGGTCGCCCTGCCGGGGCCGCTCGATCACACCCTGGGGGTGCTGCACCGCGTGACGGGATTCCCCGAGTGGGACGGGTTCGCCCTGCGGGACGCGCTGGCCGGGCGGCTCGGGCTGCCGGTGGTCGTGGACAAGGACACCAACGCGGCGGCGCTCGGGGTCGCGGTGGGAACCGGGGCCCGGTCCGGCTCCGGCATCGCGGGCGGCGGGTCCTTCGCGTATCTGCATCTCGGTACGGGACTGGGCGCCGGGCTCGTGATAAGCGGGGCCGTGCACCGGGGGGCCCGTACCGGGGCCGGGGAGTTCGGACACCAGGTCATCCAGCTAGACGGGCCGCTGTGCGAGTGCGGGAACCGCGGGTGCATCGAGGTGCTGTGCCTGGACGCGGTGGGGCGGGGGACCGTGGCCGAGGCGGCCCGGGTGCTGGGCGCCGGAGCGGCGAACCTGGTGGGGCTGCTCGACATCGACCTCGTGCTGCTGGGCGGGCGCACGGTCGCGGCTCACGAGGAGGTCTTCCTCCAGGGCGTCGGGGCCGTACTGGAGGAACGGGCCCGGCGTGAAGGAGGCGGCGCGGCGGTGCCGGTCCGGGCGGCCCCCGGCGGCGCGCGAGGAGTGGCCGAGGGCGCGGCCCAACTGCTCCTGGCTCCGCTGTTCGGGCGCGGGGAGGGCTGAGCGGGTCGCCGCCGGTGGGCGCGTGCGCCGGACGGGGTCGAGTGGGGCGGCGTGTCCGTGGCGCGTGCTTCGGCCGGGGAGGTTCGCTTCGGGCGGGCCGGGGGAAGCTGAGCGGGCCGGGGGACGCCGAGTGGGCTGGTGCGCCCGCGGAGTACGCCTCGGCCTCGGTTCGCGGTTCGCGGGTCGTCCCCGAAGGGCCGGTCGGGCCGGTAGGGGCGCAAGCGGGCCCGCCGGGCGAAAGCGAGCCGGTCGGGCGAGAGCGAGCCGGTCGGGCGAAAGCGAGCCGGTGCGGGGGCCGGCCGGGCGCCAGGGCCCTTCGGCTACCCGGTCGGGCCGGTCGGGCCGGTCGGGCGAAAGCGAGCCGGTGTCTGGGCCGGCCGCCCGTACCAGGGATCTTCGACAAGCGGTGCCGACAGCGGTGCCGACGAGTGGTGCCGACGAGCGGTGCCACCGGACCGTGCCGCCGGACGGTGGGACTTCGGGGGCCGAACGGGGGTGACTCCCCGTTCGGCGGTCTGGCGGAAGGGGTGCGGCGTGGCAGGGTCACGGGGCCATTGCCGGTGACCGAACCGACGCATTCGACCCTCCCGATCCCCGCCCCCTCCCGATCGGCCAAAGGCTCCTCATGCGACTGCGTACCTCTCATCCGCTCGCTCCGACCGCCCTCGCCCCGACCGCTCTCGCGCTGTTCGTGACGTTCACGCCTGCCCCGGCGCAGGCGCTGGACGTCCGCCCGGACTGTGTCTCGTCCGACACCCACGACTTCCCGATCAAGACCCGGATCCACGGCGGCCCCGACGCCTACGAGGCGGGCGGCGGCTCCGGGACCTGGTACATCGACCTCACCAACACCACGGCACACCCCTGCGGGGCGATCCATCCGGTCGTCGTCCTCGTGGACGAGAAGCGGACGCTGCGGCCGGAGCAGGCGCGGCTGGAGTTCTACGAGGGGGAGCGGGCCCACGCGGTGCGCTTCGAGCGGAGCGACGAGGACGAGAACGTCGGGCCGTTCGACGACGGCTTCCCCGGCTTCACCGTCGCCCCCGGCCGCACCCTCACGGTGAAGGTGCGGCTCTCCCTGGCCTCCGGCGTGAGCGCCCCGAACGCCGTCGTCGCGAACGCGGCCGTGGTGCAGAAGCACGACGACGACGGCGACTGGGTGGGGGAGTCGAACGCCTACCGCTTCCGGATCGAGGGCGCCGTCGAGGACCAGGAGCCGGAGCCGGGCAGGGAGACCGGTACGGGGGAGGACCCGGACGCCACGGGGGAGGACCTGGGCGGTACGGGTGACACCGGTGCCGACACCGGCGCGAGTCTGGGCGCGAGTGAGGACCCCGGTGCCGCGGCCCGTACGGGCACGGGCAGCGGGACCACCGCCGGGACCGGTACGACGGCGCCGTCCGCCGCCGAACTGGCCAGCACAGGACCCGGCAGGCCGAACCGGCCGGCACTGGCCGCGCTCGCGCTCGCCCTCGGCGCCCTCGGAGCCGGACTGTTCGCCCTGGCCCGGTGGATGCGCCCGCGCCGGCGCTGATGGCCGGAGCGGTGTCCGGCGCCGGTGCCTGGCAACGGTGTCCGGCGCCGGTGCCTGGAAGCCGGCGCGCCTGGCAGCGGTGTCCGGCGCCGCCACCTGGCAGCGGTGCGGTGAGCGCCGTCTGCGACGATCGTTTCCGTGGACTATCCGAACGACCAGGACCCCGGCGCCCCCGTCCGCTCCGGTATTCCTGAGCACGGCCGCATCCCCAAGTACTACGCGGTCAAGGCGCACATCGCCCGGCTCGTCGAGGAGCTGGGCGAAGGAGGGCTCCTGCCCACCGAGCGCGACCTCTCCGAGACGTACGAGGTCGCCCGCGAGACGGTGCGTCAGGCGCTCCGTGAGCTGCTGCTCGAAGGGAAGCTGCGCCGGCAGGGCCGCGGCACGGTGGTCGCCGGTCCCAAGCTGGAGCAGCCGCTCTCGCTGGCGAGCTACACCGAGGGCGTACGGCGGCAGGGACGCACCCCCGGCCGCACGCTCGTCTCCCTCGACCGCTTCCCCTGTCCGGAACCACTCGCCGCCGAGGCGGGGCTGCGGCGCGGTGAGCCCGTCTGGCACATGGAGCGGGTGCTGCTCGCGGACGACGAACGGGTCGGGCTGGAGAGCACCTATGTCGCGGTCGGCCGGGTCCCGGACCTCGACCGCGACTTCGACCCCGACTCCTCGTTCTACGCGTACCTCCACGACCGTCTCGGTGTCGCGTTCGGCGACGCCGACGAGCGTATCGAGACCGTACTGGCCACTCCGCGCGAGGCGCTGCTCATCGGAACGCCTCCCGCGCTGCCGATGCTGCTGATCCACCGGATCTCGCGGGACACCCGGGGGCTGCCGCTGGAGCGGGTGCGGACGCTGTACCGGGGGGACCGGTTCTCCTTCACCGCGCGTCTCGGTGGCTGATCCTCGCCGGTGAGGCGGGCTCCGGCCCGCCTCTTTTTATAACGTGAAGATAACGGGTCTAGCCCAAACGTGATGGGCAGTTCATCATTCGGTTGCCGGCCGGACCCTCCCGATTCCCTCGTCCCCAGGAGCGTTGCCGTCGTGAGAGTGATAGTCGTCGGAGCCGGCGTGGTGGGAACCCTGCACGCCTGGCATGCGGTGGAGCGCGGCCACGAGGTCGTCCAGATCGAGCGTGAGGCCGAGGCCCGCGGGGCCTCGCTGCGCAACTTCGGACAGATCTGGGTCAGTGGACGCGCCGGAGGAGAGGAACTGGAAACCGCCCTCAGGGCGCGGCGGTTGTGGGAGGAGATCGGGGCGCAGGTCCCCGGCCTCGGCTTCCGGGCGTGCGGGTCGCTGACCCCCGTGCGCAACCCGCGCGAACTCGCCGTCGCCGAGGCCGCCCTGGCCCGCGACGACGCCGCCGCCCGGGGCTACGAACTGCTCACGGCGGACCGGGCGCGAGCCGTCAATCCCGCGCTGCGCGGCGCCTTCGAAGCGGCCCTGTACTGCGAGCGGGACGCGGCCGTCGAGCCGCGCACCGCCCAACTGGCCCTGCGGGAAGCGCTGCTGAAGTCACCGAACTACACCTTCCGGCCCGGCCGCGAGGTCCGCGAGGTGATCGGCGAGAACGCCGTGCGCGACGACCACGGGGACATCCACGCCGGCGACGCCGTCGTGCTGTGCACGGGAGCCTGGCTCGGCGGTCTCGTGCGCGAACTGGCGGGCCCCGACCTGCCCGTGCGGCGCGTGCGACTCCAGATGATGCAGACCGACCCGCTGGGCGAGCCGCTCACCACCTCCGTCGCCGACGCGGACAGCTTCCGCTACTACCCCGCGTACCGGAGCGCGGCGCTCGACGAGCTCGACGCCGTTCAGCCGCAGGCGCCGACCGCCGCCGAACACCGGATGCAGTTGCTCATGGTGCAGCGCGCGGACGGCGGGCTCACCATCGGCGACACCCACGAGTACGAGCACCCCTTCGCCTTCGACACCCTCGAAGACCCCTACGACCACCTCGCCGAGGTCGTCGAATCCTTCCTCGGCCGCCCGCTGCCGAGGATCCGGCGCCGCTGGGCCGGGGTGTACGCGCAGTGCACCGACCCGAGCCGGGTCGTGCACCGCCAGCAGGTGCGGGACGGGGTGTGGCTGGTCACCGGGCCCGGTGGGCGCGGCATGACCTGCTCACCCGCGATCGCTGAGACCACCGCCGACGAGCTGGGATGGTGACCGAGTTGAACGACATACGACTTGTGGTGCTCGACATGGCCGGCACCACCGTCGCCGACGGCGGCCTCGTGGAACGGGCCTTCGCCGCGGCCGCCGCGGAGCTGGGCGTCGAGCCCGGTTCCGCCGACCACGCGGCGAAGCTCGACCACGTACGGGCCACCATGGGCGAGTCCAAGATCTCCGTCTTCCGGCATCTGTTCGGTGCGGAGGCCCTCGCCCGGCGCGCCAACGCCGCCTTCGAGAAGGCGTACGGGGAACTCGTCGACGACGGGCACATCGCGCCGGTCGCCGGGGCCCGTGAGGCGATCGAGGAACTCCATGGCGGCGGCCGGACCGTCGCCCTGACCACCGGGTTCGCCCGTGTCACCCAGGACGCGATCCTCGACGCCCTCGGCTGGAGCGACCTGGTGCCGCTCACGCTGTGCCCCGCGGACGCCGGAGGCCGCGGACGCCCGTACCCCGACATGGTGCTGGAGGCCTTCCTGCGGACCGGGGCCGCGGAGGGGGTCCACCAGATCGCCGTCGTCGGCGACACCACGTACGACATGCGAAGCGGTGTACGCGCCGGGGCGGGTGTCGTCGCCGGTGTGCTCACCGGGGCGCACCGGGAGGAGGCGCTGCGCGCCGCCGGGGCCGGATACGTGCTCGGCTCGGTCGCCGAACTCCCCACGCTGCTCGCCGATGCCGCCGCCGGAGCCGGACGATGAGCGGCGGCATCCGCTTCGACCGGGTCTCCGTCGCCTACGAGGGCACCACGGTTCTCGACTCCCTCGACCTGACCGTCGAACCCGGCGAGGTGATGGCCCTGCTCGGACCGTCGGGCTCGGGGAAGACCACCGCGCTGCGGGCGGTCGCCGGCTTCGTGCGGCCCGCCGCCGGGCGCGTGTTCATCGGCGACCGCGATGTGACCGGACTGCCCCCGTACCGGCGGGGGATCGGCATGGTCGTCCAGCAGTACGCGCTCTTCCCGCACATGCGGGTCGAGGACAACGTCGCCTTCGGCCTCAGGGCGCGCGGGGTGTCCAAGGGCGAGATCCGCGAACGGGTGGCCGAGACACTGGAGATGACCGGGATGTCCGCGTACGCCCGGCGCCATCCGCGCGAGCTGTCCGGCGGGCAGCAGCAGCGCGTCGCCATCGCGCGGGCGCTGGCCATCCGGCCGGGGGTCCTCCTGCTCGACGAGCCGCTGTCCGCGCTCGACACCCGGCTGCGCTCCGGAATGCTCGCCGAACTCGCCCGTTTGCACCGGGAGTTGCCCGACGTGTCGATCCTCTACGTCACCCACGACCAGGTCGAGGCGCTGACGCTGGCCGACCGGATCGCCGTCCTGGACAAGGCGCGGCTGCGGGACGTCGGCACACCGCGGGAGCTGTACCGGGCGCCGCGCACCGGGTTCACCGCGGCTTTCGTGGGCGAGGCGAACCTGCTGCCGGTACGGGTGGTGGCGGACGGAGTCACCTTCGCCGGGACCGAGTTGAAGGTGCCGACGGGGGACGCCGCCGAGGGTGCCGGCGCCACCCTGTGCGTACGGCCGCACCTCGTCGGACTCGGCGCCGGCCCCAACGTCCTCAACGGGCGTCTGGCCGAGGTGCAGTGGCGCGGTGCGACCCATCGCCTCCACGTCGACGTGGGCGGCCATCGGGTGATGGCCGATCTGCGGGAACTGCGCACCGCCCCCGCGCCGGGCGACCTCGTCGACCTGCACTTCGCACCGGAGGACGCCGTGCTGCTCGCCGCAGGGGTGACCGATGGGTAGGTCAGGTGAGCCCGTGATCACAGGTGACCCGGCGTCGTCGGCTGCGCCCGCCCTCCCCCGGGCTCCCGGCTCCGTCCCAGCAGGGGACACCCTCATCGCCCCGCGGAACGACGGCCCACGGCGGGTGAAGGGGAACGGAGGTTCCCGGCGTCGGCCCACCGCCGCGCTCTGGGCCCTCCCGCCCGTAGCCGTCCTCGGCCTCGTCTTCCTCTACCCGCTCGCCCTCGTCGTCCAGCAGTCGTTCCGGCCCGAGACCGGGGGGACCTCGGCGCGGGCCTACGGTGAGGTGTTCGCCTCCACCGCGTTCCGGGAGGCGCTCGGGACCACCGTATGGCTGGCGGTGGGGTCCACGGCCGGCTGTCTGGTCCTCGGGTTCGCGCTCGCCCTGGTCATCGCCTTCGTGCCGTTCCCCGGAGCGAAGGCGGTCGCCCGGTTCATCGACGTGTTCCTGTCCTTCCCGTCCTTCCTGATCACGCTCGCCCTGCTGTTCGTCTACGGGACCGCCGGCATCGCCAACGGGCTCTGGGCCGGCGCCACCGGGGCCGCCGAGGGCCCCTTCCGGTTCCTGACCACACCATGGGGGGTACTCCTCGCCGAGGTCACCTACTTCACCCCGTTCGTGATGCGGCCCCTGCTCGCCGCCTTCTCGGGGATCGACACCCGGCAGCTAGAGGTGGCGTCCTCGCTCGGGGCGCGGCCCGCGCGGATCGTGCGCCAGGTGATCCTTCCCGAGGCGCTGCCCGCGCTCGCGGCCGGCGGCAGCCTCGTCCTCGTGCTCTGCCTGAACGAGTTCGGGATCGTCCTGTTCACCGGGGCGAAGGGGGTCACGACCCTGCCGATGCTCGTCTACAGCAAGGCGATCCTGGAGTCGGACTATCCCGGAGCCTGTGTCGTCGCCGTCGTCAACGTCCTGATCTCCGTGGGGCTCTACGGTCTCTACCGGGTGGTGAGCCGCCGTGCTGGTGCATAGCCGCAAGGGCAAGTGGGCCGTCTGGGCCCTCTTCCTCGTCCTCTTCCTGCCCCTGTTCGCCCTGCCGCTGCTCGTCGTCCTCGCCGCGTCCTTCGCCACCAACTGGTCCGGCGCGCTCCCGTCCGGCCTCACCGCCGGGCACTACGCGGCCGCCACCCGGGGCGAGTCCCTCCACGCCCTCACCACCAGCCTGGTCACCGCGGTCACCGCGAGTGCGCTCGCTCTGCTCGTCGGCACCTGGGCGGCGCTCGCCGGGCACGCCCTGGGACGGCGCGGCAGGCGTGTCCTCGACACGCTGTTCATGCTGCCGGTCGCGGTGCCCTCCGTCGTCGTCGGGCTCGCGGTCCTGGTCGCCTTCTCCCAGCCGCCGATGCTGCTCAACGGCACCCGGTGGATCGTCTTCCTCGCGCACGCCGTCCTCGTCACGGCGTTCGCCCATCAGTCGGTGTCGGCGGCCGTCGTCCGTCTCGACCCGGCCTACGAACAGGCCGCCGCCTCGCTCGGCGCCCGGCCCTCGACCGTGCTGTGGCGGGTGCGGCTGCCCCTGCTGCTGCCCTCGCTGACCGCCGCCGCGGGCCTCTGCTTCGCCCTGTCCATGGGCGAGTTGAGCGCCACCATGATGCTCTACCCGCCCGACTGGACCCCGCTCCCCGTCCGGATCTACGCGGCCACCGACCGCGGCGCCCTCTTCACCGGGTCCGCGCTCGCCGTGGTCCTCATGACGGCGACGGTGCTCGTCCTGTCCGCCGTCTCCCGGATCCGCACCAGGGCCTCCTACCGCTGATCCGCCCACCCGTCCGTCCCACCCTCAAAAGCCCTGACACCGCAAGGAGTTCATCTCGCCATGCCCGCACACGCGCACTCCCGGCACCTCGCTCCGATCGCCGCCGTCATCGGCGCCCTCGCCCTCGCCGGCTCCCTCACCGCCTGCGGCGGGGACTCCGCGGCCTCCGACGTCAAGGTCGTCACCGTGTACAGCGCGGACGGCCTCAAGGGCGAGAACGGGGACGGCTGGTACGACAGACTCTTCAAGGACTTCGAGAAGCAGACCGGGATCAAGGTCGAATACGTCGAGGGAGGCTCGGGCGAGATGGTCCAGCGGGCCGTCCGCGAGAAGACGAACCCGCAGGCCGACGTCCTGGTCACGCTCCCGCCGTTCATCCAGCAGGCCGACGGAAAGGGGCTGCTCCAGAAGTACGCGCCCAAGGGCTCCGAGCAGGTCGACGGGGCCGACAAGGCCGCCGACGCGACCTGGACCTCAATCGTCAACAACTACTTCGGGTTCGTCTACGACAAGAAGGAGCTGAAGCAGGCGCCCACCACCTGGAACGAGCTGCTGGACGGGACGTACGAGAACAAGCTCCAGTACTCCACCCCGGGCGTCGCCGGAGACGGAACCGCCGTGCTCATCAAGGCGATCCACGACTTCGGCGGCAAGGACGCGGCGCTCGCCTACCTGAAGAAGCTCCAGGCCAACAACGTCGGCCCGTCCGCGTCCACCGGCAAACTCGTCCCCAAGGTCGACAAGGGCGAACTGCTGGTCGCCAACGGAGACGTCCAGATGAACTACGCGCAGTCCAAGGACATGCCGAACCTGGGCATCTGGTTCCCGCGGGCCACCGACAAGGCCGCCGACGCGGCCGGGAAGCCGACCACCTTCGCGCTTCCGTACGCCGCGGGCCTCGTCACCAAGGCGCCGCACTCCGAGAACGGCGAGAAGCTCCTCGACTTCATGCTGTCCGCCACCGCGCAGCGGCAGGTCAGCGAGATCGGCGGCGGCTTCTCCGCACGCAAGGACGTCAAGGCCACCGACGCCAACGCCATCGCGCTCACCAAGGTCATGGACGGCGTCGAGGTCTTCCAGCCGGACTGGTCAGACATCGACAAGAACCTGACCACGTACGTCGAGGACTGGAAGTCCGCCACGGGGAGCTGATCCACCACCGACCGAACCGCCTTCGGCCGAAGGCCGTCGGCCGAACCGCCCTCGGCGAGGGCCCCGGGCCGAACTGCCTTCAGCCGAAACGCCGTCGGCCGGACCGCCTTAGGCCGGACCGCCTTCGGTCGAAAGGCCGTCGGCCGGACCCACCGGCCCCGCGAGACTCCTGGAACCACCAGGGGCATCGCCACGCCCCACCGCGCCACCCTCGCTGTCCATCCGTGCTCCACACCCTCGTCCCCCTTCCGGAGGATCACGTGTCGTCACGCATGTCCCGTCGCTCCCTGCTCGCCTCCGCGGCCGGTCTCGCCCTCGCCGCCGGCCCCCTCGCCTCCGTCGCCCGAGCCGCCGCCAGGACCCCCAAGGTCCTCGTCATCGGCCTCGACGGCACCCTGCTGGACCGCGTCAAGGACGCCGACGCCCCCAACCTCGACGCCCTCATGGCCGCCGGCCTCACCGCGCCCAGCAGCATCTACGCCAACCCCTTCGCGCCCACCCTCTCCGGCCCCGGCTGGTCCACGATCATCACCGGCGTCTGGCCCGACAAGCACAACGTCAAGGACAACACCTTCACCGGCCAGAAGTTCGCGCAGTACCCGGACTTCCTCACCCGGATCGAGACCGCCCGGCCGTCCCTGTCGACGTACGCCGTCTCGTCCTGGGCGCCCCTGACGGACACGGTCTTCTCCCCCAAGGTCGACACCCGCGTGTCCACCCCGGGCGCCGAGTACGACACCGGCACCACCTCGCGCGCCGTGGCCCAGTTGCGCGACGCCGACCCGGACGCGGTGTTCGTCCAGCTCGACAACGTCGACCACGCGGGCCACAGCTACGGCGCCGCCGCCCGGCAGTACCTGGACGCCATCCACGGCGTCGACACCCAGGTCGGTCAGATGGTCGCCGCGGTCAAGGCCCGTGCCACGTACGCCTCCGAGGACTGGCTGATCATGATCACCGCCGACCACGGGCACACCGACGCGGGCGGCCACGGCGGCTCCAGCACGCCCGAACGGCAGACCTTCATGATCGCGACCGGCCCGGCCCTGGCCGCCGGTTCGGTGCGTCACGACGTCAAGATGCCCGACATCGCCGCCTCCGCCCTCGCCCACCTCGGCGTCGCGATCGACCCGGCCTGGGGCCTCGACGGACGGCCCGTGCAGCACCCCGTCCCGGACGACTTCGACACGCTGCGCCCGCAGCTCGCCACCCGCGTCGACGAGACCGGCATCGGCGCCTCGGTGCTCGGCTTCACGCACACCCCGCCGAGCGGCTGGTCGGTCGACAACTCCGCGATGGGCACGGGAGGCGTCACCGAGTGGCGCGGCTGGTCCTTCACCACGGACGAGTTCTGGACGAAGGCGCAGGCCGACCAGAACCGCGAGAGCAACGTCCGCGCGCGCAACGTGTTCGCCGTGGCCGACGGCGACGAGTGGCAGGACAAGACGTTCTCGGGCACCTTCGACTCCACGCTCGTCAGTCCCGCGTACCCGGTCACCGGGGGCGCCGCCGCCACCCTCACGTACACCACCTACTACCGGCAGGAGTCCCCGCAGAAGGGCGAGGTGCTCGTCTCCTACGACGGTGCCGCGCCGGTCGGTGTGAAGACGTACACCGCCGACACGTCCTCCCGCGTGGAGAGGCTGACCCTCCAGGTCCCGGCGGGTGCGACGACCGCGCGCGTGCGGTTCCGGTACACCGGCGGCAACAACTGGTACTGGGTGATCGACGGAGTGTCGGAGAAGCCCGCCTGACCGGAACGGCACCGCAATGCCCTGACTAGGCTGAGGGCGTCGGCACAGTGTCGTTCCGGCGCCCGCGGATCGAGTGCGTACGTACGCCAGGACGGCAGGAGACCCAGCACATGTCAGAGCGCAAGCCGATCGATTCGTGGCTCACCGACATGGACGGTGTCCTCATCCACGAAGGTGTGCCCATCCCCGGCGCCGACGCCTTCATCAAGAAGCTGCGGGAGTCCGGGAAGCCCTTCCTGGTCCTGACGAACAACTCCATCTACACCGCGCGCGACCTGCACGCCAGGCTCAACCGCATGGGCCTGGACGTGCCGGTCGAGAACATCTGGACCTCCGCTCTCGCCACCGCGAAGTTCCTGGACGACCAGCGGCCCGGCGGCACGGCGTACGTCATCGGCGAGGCGGGTCTGACCACCGCGCTGCACGACATCGGGTACGTCCTGACCGACCACGAACCGGACTACGTGGTCCTCGGCGAGACCCGTACGTACTCCTTCGAGGCCATGACCAAGGCGGTCCGGCTGATCAAGGGCGGCGCCCGGTTCATCGCGACCAACCCGGACGAGACCGGCCCGTCCACCGAGGGCCCGCTGCCGGCCACCGGAGCGGTCGCCGCGCTGATCACCAAGGCCACCGGCAAGCAGCCGTACTTCGCGGGCAAGCCCAACCCGCTGATGATGCGGACCGGCCTGAACGCCATCGGCGCGCACTCCGAGTCCAGCGCGATGATCGGCGACCGGATGGACACCGACGTGCTGGCCGGTCTGGAGGCGGGGATGCAGACCTTCCTCGTGCTGACCGGGCTGACCACGCCGGAGGAGATCGAGCGCTATCCGTACCGGCCGTCGAAGATCGTCGACTCGATCGCGGACCTCGTCGACCGCGTCTGAGCGAGCGATCCGACCTCCGGAGCGCGTCGGGCCGGTTCCAAACCCCCGGCGGCGCGCACAGACCCGTACGGAGCAGCGGGGGGGGGGGGGGGCGGGGGGGGGGGGCGGCGCGGGCGGGGGGCGGGGGGGCGGGGGGTGTGGGGGGCGGTGGGGGTGAGGAGGGTCGGGGGAGCGCTCCCCCCCCCCCCCCCGCCCCCGCCCCCACTCCCCTCCCCGGGCGCGCCCCGCCCCCGCCTGCCCGCGCCCCCCCCCCCCCCGGAGGGGGAGTCTCCAGTTGTCTGGAGGTTTCACGATGCGCTCAATGCGTCTCACTCTCTGTGCCGGGGCGGTGGTCGCGGCCGGGTTCGCTCCCGCCGCGTACGCGGCCGACACGGGACCGGCCGGTGTGTCCGTGAACCCGGCGTCCCCGGCCGCCGGCAGCGACATCCGGCTGCGGGCCATGGGCTGCGCGGGGCGCACGGGCACCGCGGTGTCGGACGCGTTCGTCTCGGACGCCCGCCTGACCGGCGGGGGCGGCGGCGGACTCGTCGGTGACACCCGCGTCCGTACCGCACTGCGCCCCGGCAGCTACGGCATCCAGGTCGACTGCGACGGCCACCGTGACCGGGTCAAGGGCACCCTCACCGTCCCGGCACCCGACTCCTCCCCGAGCGTCGTCCCGCACGCCTCGCCGGTCGCGCCCGTGAACGCGGGCGGCGGCGGAACCGCCCGGCTCGCCGCGGCGCACGACGACGCCCACGCGGCCGGACCCGGCACCCGGCAGGCCGTGGTCGGCCTGGTCCTCGCGAGCGTGGCCGCGATCGCCGTGGCGATCCGCAGCGCGCGCCGGGGCGACGACGGCCGCGACTGACATGGCCGAACGGGAGCGTTCCTCCGGCACCGGACGTCTGCTGACCGGTGTGGCCTGGCTGGTCCTGCTGCTCGGGCTGTGGCTGTGGGGCCGCGAGGTAACGGACGTACGGCTGGGGATCTCGGCACCGACGACGGGGGACATCGCGGCCGTCGGCCGGCCGCCGGAGGTGCGGCTGCCTCCCGCGCTCAAGCCCCTCGGCAGCGCCCGGCCGCAGCGCGTCGACATTCCCTCGATGGGGGTGCAGGCCCCCGTCGTGGCCCGGGGGCTGGACGGCCGGGGCGCCATCGACCCGCCGCCGTTCGACCAGCCGGGTGTCGTCGGCTGGTACGCGGCGGGGGCGAGGCCGGGCGCCGCGGGTACGGCGATCATGGTCGGCCACGTCGACACCGAGACCCGGTCCGCGGTCTTCTACCGGCTCAGCACCGTCAAGCCCGGCGACACCGTCCGGGTCACGCGCGACGACGGGACGGTCGCCGAGTTCACCGTGGACGACGTCCAGGTGCTGCCGCGCGACCACTTCGACGCCCGGCAGGCTTACGGGGTACGGGAGGCGGGGCGGGCCGAGCTGCGGCTGATCACCTGCGGCGGGACCTTCGACCGCGCCGACGGCAGCTACACGGCGAACGTGGTCGTCTCGGCGTATCTCACGGGGAGCGGGTTGTAGGGCGCCGGGCGGAGGCCGGAGGGTGCCGGGCGGGGCCGGGGGCGAGGCGGCTGGTGCCCGGCGGTACCGGGGCCGCGACGGTACCGGGCCCGGTCGACGGCCGGTTCCCCCACCCGAAGCCGCCGACCGGGCTGGTCCTCGACCGCACGCGCACGGGCTGCGGGAGTAGCCCGGCGTCGGCACGGGAGGTCCGGGGCCCGCCCACCGGAGTGACGCGGTCGGGCCGGAGCGACCGACCTGATGCCGGGCCCACCTGAGGCCACCCTAGAACGGATGAGCGCCACCGTTCATAGACTGTTTGACGCCAAGTCCGAAACGGGGACGGCTCCGGCGAGCGGCTTTGGCGAACAGCTCCGGCGAGCACCCCGGCGGACGACTTCCGGGCATGACGAAGGGCCCCCTCGTTCATCACGAGGAGGCCCTCCGGTCGGTGCGCCGCCAGGGACTCGAACCCCGGACCCGCTGATTAAGAGTCAGCTGCTCTAACCAACTGAGCTAGCGGCGCCTGCTGACGGGAAAACTCTACCCGACCCTCGAGGGTGCTCCCGACCGGGTGTGCGGCCGCGGGGCAGGTCGGGGCGTTCCCGTACATCATTCGGACCGTCAGCGTGCGGCTCCGGATACCAGTTGAGAAACTGACGAACGTGCAGAATTGCGGACATTTCAATCTGGATCGCGAGGGGCGCCACATGAAGACTCCGGTGTTCGAGGAAGTCGATCCCGCGAGTGACTGCGATTGCCCCGGATGTGTTCACTGGCGGCGCGTGCTGCCCCCTTCCTCGCGGCTCGGGCCGTCCGGCCCGCTGGGCCATCCGGCGGCCCGCGCCCATGTCCTCGGCCTCGTGGGGGTGGCGCGGACCCCCATGGCGCTCGCGCTGGCCGTCTCCGCGGGAGCCGTCCTCGGCGCGGTGCCGGCGGTCGCCGCCGTGCACGCACCCGCCCGGCCCGGTCATCCCCCGTCCGACGGGCACGAAGAGACCCCGCAGGGGCACCGGGCGCCGCTGCACGGCCCGGCGGGGAAACCCGCGCTGCCCGTCAGGCCGGGCAAGGCGGTCCGGGGGCCCACCACCACGCGGGCCGCGATCATCAGCCGGGCCAGGACCTGGATCGACGCGCAGGTGCCGTACAGCATGGACGACTACTGGCGGGACGGATACCGGCAGGACTGCTCCGGCTTCGTGTCGATGGCCTGGAACCTGGCGGGCAACGAATGGACCGGCAGTCTCGGCAGCTTCGGGGTGCGGATCACCCGGGACCGGCTCCAGCCGGGCGACATCCTGCTCTTCCACAACCCGGACAACCCCGAGCAGGGCTCGCACGTCGTCGTCTTCGGCGGCTGGACGGACTACACGCACACGCAGTACGTCGCCTACGAGCAGGCCCCGCCGCACGCCAGGAAGCAGTCCACCCCGTACGCGTACTGGACGAACTCGGACCACTACGTGCCCTACCGCTACCGGGGGATCACGGAGGGCGCGGGCGGTCCGCCGCCGTCCACGTCGACCCGCTATCCGGGGGCCGCGTACTTCGGGACCGGCGCGGACAACGCGTACGTCACCCAGCTCGGCCGGCTCCTGGTGGACCGGGGCGGGCGCCGCTTCTACACGAAGGGACCGGGGCCGCGCTGGTCGGCCGCCGACCGGCGGGCCACGCAGGCGTTCCAGCGGGCGCAGGGCTGGAAGGGAGCCGACGCGGACGGGCTGCCGGGGCCGAGGACCTGGTCGTACCTGGTCGGCAGGCAGGGCAGGAACATTCCCGCCGTGACGGCCGGACCGGGTTCCACGGGCACCGTGCCCGGCTATCCGGGACGCGCGGTGTTCCGGCCCGGGGCGAACGACGCCCAGGTGACCGCGCTGGGAAAGCAGCTCGTCAAGAAGGGTTTCGGCACGTACTACACGTCCGGCCCCGGGCCGCGCTGGGGCGAGGCGGACCGGCGCAACGTCGAGGCGTTCCAGCGGGCCCAGGGCTGGCGCGGTGGGGCGGCGGACGGCTATCCGGGACCGGAGACCTGGCGACGGCTCTTCTCCTGAGCGGCCGGGTTCCCCACGGCTCGTGAACACACTTCCAGGCGCGGAGGCATGGAGGCAGCTATGAGTACGACGACGTCAGACACCCCGGAGTCAGAGGGGGCGGCTCCGGCGGAACCCCGGCCCGACACGGCGGCCGGGGGTGGCGACGATGACCGGTCCGGCACGGCGGCTGTGGGTGATGGCGGTGGCCGCGCCGAGACGGCGGTTGTGGGTGGTGGTGACCGCTCCGACACGGCGGTTGTCGGTGGTGGCGGCGACCGGTCCGAGACGGCGGTTGTGGGTGGCGGTGGCCGGTCCGGCACGGCGGTTGTGGGTGGCGGTGACCGGTCCGGCACGGCGGCCGGGGGTGGTGGTGACCGGTCCGGCATGGCGGCTGTGGGCGGTGACGGTGAGCGGTCCGACTTGGCGGCCGGAGGTGGTGGCGGTGAGCGGTCCGACTCGGCGGCGGGGGGTGGCGGTCACCGGTCCGAGAGCGCGGCCGAGGGCGGCGGTGGTCACCGGCCCGCCCGGCTCATCCACAACGAGGTCACCACCGAGATCCCCGTCCACCTGCTCTTCCGCGACGACCCCGACCCGGTGTCCGTGCCGCTCGCGCCCGCCGTCGTGGGCCGCCGGCGCGGCACCGGGGAGCAGCCGAGGATCCGGCGGCCCGCGCCCGGCCCCCCGCCGCGCCCGGTGCCGGAGGCCGACCCCGAGCTGGTGGAGCGGCCCGCACGGGTGCTGCCCGGCGCGGCGGGTGTGCTGGCCGGGGCCTGTGGTGTGGCCGGATGTGCCCTCACCACCTGGTGGGCGGGTCTCCTGCCGCCCTCCGTGCTGGCGGCGCTGGAGCTCCACGGGCACGCGGCCACCGGACTCGGGCCCGCGCAGTGGGCCGCGTACGCCGGTGCGGGCGCGGTCGCTCTGTTCGGCTTCGGCGGTCTCGCCCGCGGCCGGACCGGGCGGGCCTGGGTGCTCGGTCTGTTCGGGCGCTATCGCGGCACGGTCCGGCGCACGGGTCTGATGTGGGTCAACCCGCTGGTGCTGCGCCGCCGGGTCGACGTACGGCTGCGGCACTGGCGCAGCGAGCCGATGTCCGTGGTCGACGCGAACGGGGTCGAGCTGCGGGTCGTCGTGCTCGTCGTGTGGCGTGTCAAGGACACCGCGCGGGCCATGCTCGCGGTCGACGACCACCGGACGTATCTGCGCGAATGTGTGGAGGCGGCCCTGTCGCGGGTGCTCTCGCAGCTTCCGGCCGAGCTGCCGCCCGCCGTGATCAGGGATCTGACCCTGCGCAACACGGACGCGGTCGGCGAGGCGCTGACCCGGATGGTGGCCGCGGACACGGCTCCCGTCGGTCTGGAGGTGTTCTCCGCGCAGCCGACCCGGATCGAGTACGCGCCGGAGATCGCCGCGGTGATGCAGCGCCGCCGGATCGCGGCCCTGGACGCCCAGCATCGCGACAGCGTGCTGGGCTCGGTCGTCGACTCGGTCGAGGACACGGTGACCCGGCTCACCCTGCGCGGGCTGGTCGAACTGGACGACTACGAACGCAAGGCGTTGGTGAAGGACTTGACGGTGGCGTTCTGCACGGGGCGCGGGGAGGTCTCCCCGTAGGCGGCCGGGAGGGGCGGACAGGTTCGCTATTGGTATGGACATGTTCAACTACCCGCAATAATCTGACACTTGGTCTAGACCTGAAAATCGCGCGCACAGCTCACGGGAACATCCCCCACGTCCTCCAGGAGCGGCAGCATGCGCACACGGACGAACCACCTCCGCGCCGGCCGGCCCCGCACCGGCCGGAAGGCCAAGATGTACGCGGCGGCGCTCGGCCTCGCGACGGCGGGCACCTTCGTGCTCTCCACCGGCGGAGCCAGCGCCCACGGCTACACCGACCAGCCCCTCAGCAGGCAGAAGATGTGCGCCGCGAACGGCGGCGTCGTGGCCAACTGCGGTGACATCCAATGGGAGCCGCAGAGCGTCGAGGGCCTCAAGGGCTTCCCGGCGGCGGGCCCGGCCGACGGCCGGATCTGCTCCGCGAACCACACCAACTTCGGCCAGCTCGACCAGCCCAAGACCCCCGCGGGCACGGCCTGGCCGACGACCAAGGTCACCGCGGGCCAGACCTACACGTTCCGCTGGCAGTTCACCGCGATGCACGCGACCACCGACTTCAAGTACTTCATCACCAAGACCGGCTGGAACCAGAACCACGCGCTGACCCGCGCGGACCTGGAGACCACCCCGTTCCTGACGGTCCCCTACAACGGACAGCGTCCCCCGTCCACGCTCACGCACACCGGCACGCTGCCCGGCGGCAGGACCGGACACCACGTCGTCCTCGGGGTGTGGACGGTCGCCGACACGACGAACGCGTTCTACTCCTGCGCGGACGTCACGTTCTGACGACCGGGGCCCCGGCGGCCCGAGTTCTGAGCCTCCCTTGAGGCGCGGGTGCCACCGGTGCGGGTATGTTCCCCGCACGCCGACTCGACCAAGCCGGCGTGCGGGGAACGACATCGACCACCGGGGGACCGTCATGAGTGCGATCTTTTACGTCATACCCAGCCTGATCATCGCCGTGGTGCTGATCGCGGCGGCCAGAATCGTGCGCCGCTCGCTGGAGCTGCGCAGCGCCTGGACGAGCGGACTGACGGCGGAGGCACGCTGTCTGCGCTCGTACACGACGGTGAGCGGGGGCGGCAACGACACCTCCGTCACCACGACCCTGCACCACGTCTACGAGTTCACGACGCGCGAGGGCCGGGCGGTCCGCTTCGAGGAGGCCCGCGGCCGCGCGACGGTCATCGAGGGTGACATCGTCCCCGTGTACTACACCGCCTCGCACCCCGAGAAGGCCACGGCGCAGCCGCCGAGCCAGGCCAGGGCGGCCGCGGGCACCCTCGGCCTGCTGGTGTTCTTCGGCCTGATCGTCAGCTTCTGCGTCGGCTTCATGATCACCTATCACGAGACGGTCTCGGGCATCGACGAGTTCCTCGGCGGGATGTAGGACCGGCGGCGGCGCCCGCCGGAGCGCCTGCCGCGGCGGGGGCGGGGCGGGATCGCACCGCGTGCCTCTCCTCATCTGATGGATCGTCAATTATCGTACGGCGCCATGGAATCCAGCAGGCGCACCATCGGGGAGCTCGTGCGGGAGCGGTGGGGTGACCACCGGCCGGGACTGTGGTTCGAGGGCCGGGTCGTCAGCCATCACCGGGTCGCGGCGGGAGCGGCGGCCCGCGCGGCACTGCTCACCGAACTGCTGCCGTCCGGCGCGGAGCCGCATGTGGGGGTGCTGCTCGACAACACCCCCGAATACCCCCTGTGGCTGGGGGCGGCCGCTCTCGCCGGTGCCGCCGTCGCGGGGATCAACCCGACCCGGCGCGGACCCGAACTGGCCCGGGACATCCTGCACACCGAGTGCCGTGTCCTGGTCACCGAGACGGCCCACCTGCCGCTCCTCGACGGACTCGAACTCCCGGGCGTGCGGGTCCTGGTGACCGGCACGGACGCCTACGCCGAGCTCCTGAAGCCGTACGAGGGCGCGCAGCCGGACGCGGGCGCGGCGAGCCCGGACAGCCGCTTCCTGCTGCTCTTCACGTCCGGTTCGACCGGCGCGCCCAAGGCCGCGATCTGCACCCAGGGCAGGATCGCGGCGGCCGGTCGCTCGCTGGCCGGCCACTTCGGGGTGCGCGCGGACGACATCCACTACATCTGCATGCCGATGTTCCACGGCAACGCCGTGATCGCCGACTGGGCGCCCGCGCTGGCGGCCGGTGCGGGGATCGCGCTGCGGCGCCGCTTCTCGGCCTCCGGGTTCCTGCCCGACGTACGGGCCTGTGGGGCCACGTACTTCACCTATGTCGGCCGTGCCGTGCAGTACCTGCTGGCCACGCCCGCCCGCCCCGACGACCGCGACAACCCGCTGCGCCTGGGATTCGGGACGGAGGCCGGGGCGGTCGACGCGGCCGCCTTCGAGAAGCGCTTCGGAGCGCGGCTCGTCGAGGGCTACGGGTCCTCCGAGGGCGGTGCCGCCGTCCAGCGCACGCCCGGCACCCCGGCCGGGGCGATCGGCCGGGCGGCGCCCGCGGACGACCTCGCGGTGATCGACCCGGACAGCCGGCGCGAGTGCCCGCCCGCCGTCTTCGCCGAGAACGGGCGTCTGCTCAACGGAGGCGACGCGATAGGAGAGTTGGTGAACCGGGGCGCCAGTCTCTTCGAGGGGTACTGGCGCAATCCCGAGGCCGAGGCGGCCCGGCGCCGGGGAGCGTCGCCCGGGCCGGGGGAGGGGAACGGCGGGGAAGGGAAGGCGGGGGAGGGGAACGGCGGGGCGGGAGAGGGCTGGTACTGGACCGGTGACCTCTTCTACCGCGACGCCGACGGCTTCCTCTACTTCGCCGGACGCGCCGACGACCGGCTGCGCGTCGACAGCGAGAACCTCGCCGCCGCGATGATCGAGAACATCCTCGCGCGGTACGAGGACGCCGCCGCCGTCGCGGTCTACGCCGTACCGGATCCGGTGGCGGGCGACCAGGTGATGGCGACCCTGGCCCTGAAGGAGGGCGCCCGCTTCGGTCCCTCGCCCTTCGCCGCGTTCCTGCTGGCCCAGCCGGATCTGGGCACGAAGATGGCACCCCGGTTCCTGCGGATCGTGGAGCGGATGCCCGTCACCGCGACCAACAAGATCCACCGGGTGGCCCTGCGGCGCGAGGGCTTCCGCTGTGCCGACCCGGTGTGGTGGCGGCCGCCGGGCGAACCGGCGTACCGGAGACTCACGGCGGCGGACGTGGACGGGCTGGTGACCCGGTACCGGGCGCACGGCCGGGAGGAACTGCTGACGCGATAGCCGCCGGGACGGCTCGGGGGTGGGCGCTCCAGCGGCACACGAGCGGGCCTCGTCCCGGGCCCGGTACTCGTACAGGTCCGGGCCGGTGACCTTCGTTCCGGGTGGTCCGGGGGAGGGGTGACCGTCGTCCCGGACGGCCCGGGGGCATGGGGCGTTCGTCCCGGACGGTCCGTGAGGGCCGGTGGCGCCCGGCGGTGTCTTGTGAACGGTGGCGGCACGAGGCATCCCGGCCGCTTTCCGCGGGGAGGATATCCGGGCACGTGTGCCGAGGGGCCTGTGCGCCACGGGCCCGAGTCGAGGGAAGAAGGGCGTTGCGTTGCCTGATCCGGGTCGCGGACACGTAAGCCGCGGGGCGATGCCGCCCCGGCTCACGTCCGCGCCGGTGACGCCGGTGGTGTCGCCGGAGCCGAGGCCCGGAGCCGGCCGGGGATGTGTCATGCCCCCGCCTCCCAGGCCGCCCCCGGGGAGGACCGCCGCCCCAGCCGGCCCGTGCGCCCCACCGGCCGGTCCGACGCCCCCCACCCCCACCCCCTCGACGGCACCCGAAAGGCCATCATGTCCCCCACGCATGACCCGCACGACCGCGGACACAACGACGACCTGCTCGGATTCGTCAGAGCCAGCCCCTCGCCGTACCACGTGGTGGCGAGCGCGGCGCAGCGCCTGGAGAAGGCGGGTTTCGCGGAGGTGCGGGAGCGGGACGAGTGGACGGCCGGTGCCGAGGGAGGCCGCTATGTCGTACGCGGGGGAGCACTCGTCGCCTGGTACGTCCCGCCGGGCGCCCCCGCCGGCACCCCGTTCCGGATCGTCGGCACCCACACCGACTCACCGAACCTGCGGGTGAAGCCCATGCCGGACACCGGCTCGGCGGGGTGGCGGCAGATCGCCGTGGAGATCTACGGCGCGGTGCCGCTCAACACCTGGCTCGACCGGGACCTCGGCGTCTCGGGGCGGCTGGTCCTGCGTGACGGCTCGACGCGGCTGGTCCGCGTCGACAAGCCGCTGCTGCGGGTGCCGCAGCTCGCCATCCACCTCGACCGGACCGTGAACGAGGGGCTCGCTCTGGACCGGCAGCGGCACATGACCCCGCTGTGGGGGCTCGGCGGCTCCGCGCCCGGCGCGCTGCTCGGCCGGGTCGCGGACGAGGCGGGCGCCGACACCTCGGAGGTCCTCGGCTGGGACCTCATGCTGCACGACATCCAGCGGCCCGGATATCTGGGCGCGGACGAGGAGTTCATCGTCGCGCCGCGCCTCGACAACCAGATCTCGGTGCACGCGGGTGTCACCGCCCTGGTCGCGGGGGGGGGGGGGGGGGGGGGGCCCGCCCCCCCCCCCCCCCGCGGCCCCGGGCACACCCCCTCTGTGTGGCCCGGCGGCGGGGGCGGGGCCGGGCAGCCCCGCACCGAC
>NZ_JBHYXD010000024.1:73824-102294 GCF_042751995.1 Streptomyces sp. NPDC059371
CAATATTCCGGTCGGCTGCTTATTTTTTTATAACCCCCCCGGCGGGGGTGGCCCCCCGCGCCCCCCCCCCCGGCGGCCCCCCCCCCCCCCCCCGCCTCCATACCGGTGCTCGCCGCCTTCGACCACGAGGAGGTCGGCAACGGGTCGGAGTCCGGAGCCGAGAGCCCCTTCCTGGAGCGGGTGCTCGGCCGCTCCGTGACCGCGCGGGGCGGTGGCCGGGAGGACTTCGACCGTGCCCTCGCCGGTGCCCTGTGCGTCTCCTCCGACATGACGCACGCGGTCCACCCCAACTACGCCGAACGGCACGACCCGGACCACCGGCCGCTGCCCAACGGCGGTCCCGTGATCAAGGTCAACGTCAATCAGCGGTACGCCAGCGACGGTGTCGGGGTAGCCGCCTTCGCCGCGGCCTGCGAACGGGCCGGGGTGCCGTATCAGCCGTTCGTCTCGAACAACGCGATGCCGTGCGGGACGTCGATCGGTCCGGTCATCGGGGCCCGTCTCGGTGTGACGACGGTCGACGTGGGGGTGGCCGGGCTGTCGATGCACTCGGCGCGCGAACTGTGCGGGGCACGGGATCCGGAGCTGCTGGCGCGGGTGCTGACCGAGTTCGTCACGGCGGGGCCGTCCGGGGGATGAGCGCGGGCGCCTGAGGCTCCCGGACATGCGTGAAGGCCCCCCACTGACGTGGAGGGCCTTCACCAAGGTGCGCCGCCAGGGACTCGAACCCCGGACCCGCTGATTAAGAGTCAGCTGCTCTAACCAACTGAGCTAGCGGCGCATGACTCTCGCCTTCCGCTTCCGCGGTCGGCGACGAAGGAAATACTACCTGGTCCGCGCGGGTGCTTCCGACCAGCCGCGCGGACCACGCGCGTCGGCCACTCGTGCGGGCCCGTACGAGCTGTGCGCGGGCCCGGAGCGGTTGCGGCCGTCAGATCGCGAGGGACAGCAGCACCGGGGTCGCTCCGCGGTTCAGTGTGTCCGCGGCGCGGCGGAGCCGGTGGGCGTGTTCGACGGGGAGCGAGAGGGCGAGGCAGCCGACGGAGGAGCCGGCGGTGATCGGGACGGCCGCGCAGACCGTGCCGATCGCGTACTCCTGGAGGTCGAGCACGGGCACGGCGGCCGGCTGGGAGTCGAGTCGGGACAGCAGGAGCCGCTCGCTGGTGATGGTCCGCGAGGTGAGCCGGGCCATCTTGTGGCGGGCGAGGTGGTCGCGGCGGCCGTTGTGGTCGAGCTGGCCGAGAAGGCTCTTGCCGACCGCGCTGGCGTGGGCGGAGGAGCGGAAGTCGACCCATTCGTTGACCGCGGGGGTGGACGGGCTCTCCGCGTACTGGGTGACGTGCACCTCGCCGTCGATGTAGCGGCTGATGTAGATCGCGGCGCCGACCGAGTCGCGGAGCCGGTCGATCGTCTGCTGGAGTTTCTCGCGCAGCGCCTGCTCGCGGCCGTGGGCGGAACCGAGGCGGCCGAGGGCGGCGCCGGTGACGTACGCGCCGTCCGTGATCTGCTCGACGTAGCCCTCCCTGCGCAGCATGCGCAGCAGTGCGGTCAGCCGGTCGGCGCCGAGGCCGGCCCGGCGGGCGAGTTCGGTCGTGGTGACACCGGTGGTGTGCTGCGACAGCGTCTCCAGGACGCGCAGGGCGTCCTGGGCCGAGTTGTACGGCGCGGTCGGCTCGTTCATCAGCGCCACGGATTCCCCCTGCGCTTCATGGCCCGGCTCAAAAATGACGTCGGCCCGGACACCTGGGCTCACTACACGATAACGGTCAAGACGCCGTCTGTGGCGGTCCGTTGACGAGATTGGTGGTGCGCTCCACGCCTCTCAGCAGGAGCGCACCACCCTGGCATATGCCAAAGGCATGGCACCTCGGGCATGCCCCACTCGCGGGACCTCGCGTCTTGCCGGCCGCGCTCCCCCTCCGCCCCTCGTTCGCTCCCCGATCTCAGAGGACCGCGCCGAGGAATTCCCTGGTCCGGTCGTGCTCCGGGTCGCCGAAGATCTTCTCCGGCGGGCCGGATTCGATGACATGGCCAGAATCGAACATCAGCACCTGGTCCGAGATGTCCCTGGCGAAATTCATCTCGTGGGTCACACAGAGCATCGTGATGTCCGTGGTGCGAGCGATGTCACGCAGGACGTCGAGGACACCCGCGACCAGTTCCGGGTCGAGCGCGGATGTCACCTCGTCCAGGAGCAGCACCTGCGGGCGCATCGCCAGCGCGCGGGCGATGGCCACGCGCTGCTGCTGGCCGCCGGACAGCCGGCCCGGCCGCGCGTCGCACTTGTCCGCGAGACCGACCAGGTCCAGCAGTCCGCGGGCCCGTTCCTCGGCCTCGTCCCGGGACAGGCCGAGGACGGTCACGGGCGCCTCGGTGATGTTTCTGAGCACGCTCATGTTCGGGAACAGGTTGAACTGCTGGAAGACCATCCCGATCTTCTTGCGGACCTCGCGGACCTGCTTCCCCTCGGCGGGGAAGAGCCGGTCCCCGGCGACCGTGATCGTGCCCTCGTCCGGCCGGGTCAGTGTCATGAGCAGCCGCAGGATCGTCGTCTTGCCGGAACCGGACGGGCCGATCAGCGTGACGTGCTTGCCGGAGTCGACGCGGAAGTCGAGGTCGTCGAGGACGGTGTTGTCCCCGAAGCGCTTGGTGACCTTGTCGAAGCGGATCAGCTCGCTGCCGTCCACCGGGGGATTGGCGAGGTCGTGCAGGGGACTGGTTGCGGTGTTCGTGTCAGCGGACAAGGCGTCGCTCCAGGGCTCGCAGCAGCAGGGAAGCCGGGTAGGAAATGAGGATGAAGGCCACACCGATGACCGTGAGCGGCTCCGTGAACTGGAAGTGCTGCTGCGAGTACAGCCGCGCCTCGCCGAGCATCTCCAGCACGGTGATCGTCATCAGCAGCGGGGTGTCCTTGAGCATCGCGATGACGTAGTTGCCGAGCGCCGGCACCACACGGCGGACCGCTTGCGGCAGGATCACCGCCGTCCAGGTGCGCCGCGCGGGCAGGCCGAGCGCCGTGGCCGCCTCCCACTGTCCGGCGGGCACGCCCTCGATGCCGGCCCGGTAGACCTGCATCGTGTACGTCGAGTAGTGCAGTCCGATCGCGATCACACCGGTGGTCAGCGCGGAGAACGTGATGTTCCACTCGGGCAGCACGTAGAAGAGGAAGAACAGCTGCACCAGCAGCGGGGTGTCGCGCACGAACTCGGTGGCCGCCCCGACCGGCCAGCGCACCCAGCGCGTCGGCGTCCGCATCAGCAGCGCCCACACCAGGCCGAGGGCGAACGAGATCACCGAGCCGAGGGCCAGCGCCTGAAGCGTGATCAGCAGACCGTCCCAGAAGTGCGGCATGAAGTCGCCGACGGCGTTCCAGTCCCAGGTCACGAGGCACCACCGATCGTCGTCTCCATGAAGGGTGTGCCGTTCATGAGGCACCTCCGCCCGCGGCCGCGCCGGCGCCCGCTCCGGCCGTCGCGGCCCGCTTCGCCTCGCGGGCCGGCATGCTGTCCGACGTCCTGCCGACCCCGGCCTTGAGCCGCTTCTCCAGGCCCCGCATCAGCCGGGTGAGCAGGAAGGCGATGACGAAGTAGATGAGCAGGACGTACGTGTAGACCTCCGCGCTCTGCTGGAGGGCGAGCCGCACCAGGTTGGCGCTGAAGGTCAGATCGCCCATGCCCATCACGGAGACGAGCGCCGTGCCCTTGAGCAGTTCGACCAGCAGGTTGGAGAAGGGCGGGATCATCTCCGGCACCGCCTGCGGCAGCAGGATCAGCCGCATCCGCTGCCAGGGCGTGAAGCTGAGCGCGATCCCGCCCTCGCGCTGCGCCGGGTCGACCGCGGTCAGCGCGCCGCGCACGATCTCCGATCCGTACGCCCCGTACGTCAGCCCGAGCGCCAGCGTGCCCGCCCACAGCGGGACGAGCTGCCAGCCGAAGGCGAGCGGCAGCACGAAGTACACCCAGAAGATCATGATCAGCGCGGAGGTGCCGCGGAACACCTCGGTGTAGAAGCCCGCGAGGAAGCGGACGATCCACGACCGCGAGGTGCGGGCGATTCCCGCCAGGAAGGACATGGCTCCGGCCAACAGCGCGCTGAGGAACAGCAGTTGGACGGTGACCCAGATCCCTTCGAGAACGAGTTTCCAGAGTCCCGATGTCATCCGCGGCACAGCTCCTTCGCGGTCATGTCGGTCATCTCGGCCCTGGTGAAGCCGAACGGCCGCAGGATGCGGAAGAGTTCGCCGCTCTCCTTCATCTTCCGCAGCTCGGCGTTGAAGGCGTCCCGCAGCCGCGTCTCCGGCGAACGGAAGGCGAAGCCGCCGCCGTCGATGTGCGGCTTGCCCTTGACCAGCGGCGCGAAGGCCTTGGTGCTCTCGGTCTTCGCGGAGTTCCGCACCACCTCGCGGACGGTCAGCGCCGTCCCCGCGAAGACGTCGGCGCGCCCCGCCTCGACCGCGTTCAGCCCGGCCACCTGGTCGGGCACGATCAGGATGTCGCTCTCCTTGTACCCGGCCTCGACGGCGTACTGGATCTCCGCGTAGCCGGTCCCGGTCGCGAATGTGGCCTTCTTCGCCACGACGTCCCGGTAGTCGCGCAGCCCCTTCGGGTTGCCCTTGCGCACGATGAACGCGTCGAGCATCTGATAGTCGGGGTCGGCGAAGATGACCTGCTCGCAGCGCTCGGCGTTGATGTACATCCCGGCGGAGACGACGTCGAACTGCTGCGAGTCGAGCCCGGGTATGAGGGAGCCGAACTCGGTCGGCACCGGCTGGACGCGGTCGACTCCCAGCCGCTTGAACACGGCTTTGGCGAGTTCCGGGGCCTCTCCGGTGAGCCGGCCGTCCCGGTCGATGTAGCCGAAGGGGATCTCGCCCGCGATGCCGAGCCGGACGACGCCCTGCGCCCTCAGCCGACCGAGGAGATCACCGCCGTCCGTCGACGCCGCCGTGGCCACGCGACTGCAGCCGGCGGCGCCGAGCGTGCCGAGCGCGGCCACCCCCGCGAGCAGCGACCGGCGGGTCGTCCCGGACTGCGGTCTGTCGTATCTCGTTGCGTTCGCACATGTTTTCCCAAGTGGTGGAGCCATGGCCGCGCGGCTACCCGGGACCATGCGATGTATGCGGGCCGGATTCGCCCTTGCGCCGGCGGCCGAGGAGTTGTACGGCGTCGGCCCGGCCGGTTCCGGACCGGCCCGTCGGCGCGGCCTGGTCCCTCCGGGTCGGGTCAGTGTCCCGGCACGTACCCGCGCTTCTTGTCGACCACGTTCGACAGCGGCTTGCCCGCGGCCCAGCGCTCGTACAACTCCACGAACTGCTCACCCAGTTCGTCCCACCGGCCGACCGTGTCCCCGCTCATGTGCGGCGACACGATCAGGCCCGGGACGTCCCACAACGGGCTGTCGTGGCCGAGCGGTTCGTGCTGGAAGACATCGAGGGCCGCGCCCGCGATCCACCGCTTCGACAGCGCCTCGGCGAGCGCCTCCTCGACGACGAGCCGACCGCGCCCGACATTGATGAAGCGGGCCGAGGGCTGCATCATCCCGAAGCGCCGGGCGTCGAACATGCCGCGTGTCTCCGCGGTGAGCGGCGCCGCGGACACCACCCAGTCGGCGCGCGCCATCAGCCGGTCCAGCTCCTCGGGCCCGTGGATCCCGGTGCGCGGGACGCGTCCCACCAGCGCCGTGATGACACCGAGCGCCTTGAGAGTGCGCACGATCGCCCGCCCGATCGGCCCCGACCCCACCACGCAGGCACGGGTCCCGGCCACCCGCTGCGACTCCCGGTGCCGCCATTCGTGCCGGCGCTGGAGGTCCCAGGTCCGCGGAAGGTCCTTCGCCATGGCGAGGACCAGAGCGGCCACGTACTCGGCGATCGGCCGGTCGAAGACACCGCGCGCGTTGGTCACCACCGTGTCGGAGGCGACGAGCTCGGGACACATCAGATGGTCCACGCCCGCGCTCGCCGTGTGCACCCAGCCCGGCCGCGGCCCCTCGCCCGGCCAGGCACGGCGTACGGCCTGCGAGGTGAAGTCCCACACGAGCAGCACGTCCGCGTCCGGCAGCTTCTCCGCGAGCGTGGACTCGTCGGCGTGTTCGATCCGCACCCGGCCGGTGAGCCGGCCCAGCCGGGGGAGCGGGTCGGCGTCCAGGACGAGCAGGGTGGCCGGGGCCGACGGGCGGGGAGCACCGGGGGACGTACGGGCGTTCATCAGGGGAAACCCTTTCGCAAGGGGACCGACCACGCTCGCACCCGAACCCGCGGCCGTCAACACCGGCGTACGACGACATCCCCCGGTCGGGGCGAACCCCGGAGACCGGGGTGATCTCGGCCAACCAGGTGGAGAAACGGTCGGCGCTGCGCCAACCGGGTACCCGGGCGGTGGGCCCTCGCCGGCGGCTGATTGACCGTGCCGCCCGGCGGGGACCGTATTTCCCGATGAACAGGAAGGTTGGGCATGACCGCACTCGGATTCCTCTACCCCGGCCACTCGGCCGAGGACGACTACCCGCGCATCGAGCAGCTCCTCGGCAGCGACATCCGCCTGACCGTCGTCCACACGGACATGGGCGAGGACACGCACCACGTGGACGCGCTCCTCGAAATGGGCTCGGCGCACCGTCTCGCGGCGGGCGTCGACGAGCTGCGCCTCTCCGGCGCGGAGGCCGTGGTCTGGGCGTGCGCGAGCGGCAGCTTCGTGTACGGGGTACAGGGCGCCCACGAACAGGTCCGCGGCCTCGCCAGGGCGGCCGGACTGCCCGCGTCCTCGACGTCCTTCGCCTTCGCGCACGCGGCGCGGGAGATCGGCGCGGACCGGGTCGCGATCGGGGCGGCCTGTCCCGAGGACGTGGCCGCGCTCTTCGCGCGGTTCCTGACGGAGACCGGTACGGAGGTGGCCGCGGTCCGCGGCTCCGGTGCCGCCACCTCCGCCGAGCTCGCCGGCTGGGACTACGGCCGGGTCCTCGCGCTGGCCCGGGAGTCCGACCATCCGGACGCCGACGCGATCCTCCTGCCCGACACGGCCCTGCACACCGCCTCCCATCTCACGGCCCTGGAGAAGGACCTCGCCAAACCGGTCCTCACCGCGGCCCAGGTCACGGTCTGGGAGGCCCTGCGCCTGACGGGCCGCAGGGTGAACGCCCCAGACCTGGGCACCCTCTTCACCAGAGAACCCATCGTCCAGGCGTGACTTCCAGAGGTCCTCCGGCAGACGATCCGGTCCCGGCGGCACCAAGATCCAGCCCCTCCGGTGCCAAGATCCAGCCCCTCCGGCGTTTGCGGAGCGGGGGTCCGGGGGCAGCGCCCCCGGGTACGGGACGGGCAGGGGCGGAGGGGGCGACACAAGGCCCCAGCCCCGCCCGGGGGCGAGTTCGGCACCCCGTCCCGGGGGAATAAGCGGAGACAGCCTCCTGTTACTGACGCGAGGACGCATCAGGTACGCAAACAGGAGGCACCCCCGGTGGACGAGACGCCCGAGACGGACGAGATCCGCGGCACAGCACAGGGCACCGCCCCCGTACCCCTGTCCGTACTGGACCTGGTCACGGTGGGCGCGGGCCGCACCGCGAGCGACGCCCTCCGTACCAGCGTCGAGATCGCCCGCCTCGCGGAGAATCGCGGCTTCCACCGCTACTGGGTGGCCGAACACCACTCGATGCCCGGAGTGGCCAGCTCCTCGCCCGCGGTGATCCTCGCCCACCTCGCCGCCCACACCCACCGCATCCGGCTGGGCTCCGGCGGAGTGATGCTCCCCAACCACGCCCCGCTGGTCATCGCGGAGCAGTTCGGCACCCTGGAGGCGATGGCCCCGCACCGCATCGACCTGGGCCTCGGCCGGGCCCCGGGCACGGACGGCGCCACGGCCGCCGCGCTGCGCCGCACCCAGCGCCCGGCCGAGGGCGCCGACGACTTCCCCGAACAGCTCGCGGAACTCGTCCGCTTCCTGGACGACGACTTCCCCGACGGCCACCCCTACACCCGGATCCACGCCGTCCCCGGGCCCGTCCAGGCGACCTCGCCGGGCGGCGTCCAGTCCCCGCACCGGCCCCCGGTCTGGCTGCTCGGTTCCTCCGGCTTCAGCGCCCGCCTCGCCGGTGCCCTCGGCCTCCCGTTCGCCTTCGCGCACCACTTCTCGGCGCAGAATACGATCCCGGCCCTCGACCTCTACCGCGAGTCCTTCCGGCCGAGCGCGGTCCTCGACGCCCCGTACGCGCTCATCGGCGTCTCCGCCCTCGCCGCCGACGAGGAGAAGGAGGCCCGCCGTCAGGTCCTGGCGGCCGCCCTGAGCATGGTCCGCCTGCGCACCGGGCGTCCCGGACTCGTGCCCACCCCGGAGGAGGCCGAGGCGTACGAATTCAGCCCGATGGAAAGGGAGTTCATCGGCTCCTGGAACGCCAACGTCATCCACGGCACCGCGGACGAGGTGCGCGCCGGCCTCGACGACCTCCAGAAGCGCACCGGCGCCGACGAGTTGATGATCACGGGCAACGCGCACAGCGGCGACGTACGGCTGCGCTCGTACGAACTGATCGCGGACGCCTACGGGTTGCCGGGGGATCCGGCCGCCGACGCCTGAGGGCGGGTCGCCGACATCAGGAGCGCGGAGATGCGTTCCGGCGCCACCGGCCGGGAGTACAGCCACCCCTGGCCGGTGTCGCAGCCGATCCCGCGCAGCCGTGACGCCTGCGAGGCGGTCTCCACGCACTCGGCTGTGACCGTCAGGCCCAGCCGGTGGGCGAGCTGGATGAGCGCCTCGACGATGACCTCGTCGGCCGGGTTCGGGTGGGCGGAGGAACCATCGGCGTTCTCGTACTGGAAGCCGCGGACGAAGGAGCCGTCCAGCTTCAGCACGGACACCGGGAGCCTGCTCAGGTAGGCGAGGTTCGAGTAGCCGGTGCCGAAGTCGTCGATGGCGATGCGGACGCCCATGTCGCTGAGAGCCTGCAGAGCCTGGAGCGGACGGCCCGCCGAGCCCATCACCGCCGACTCCGTCAGCTCCAACTGCAGCAGATGCGGGGCCAGTCCGGTCTCCGCGAGGATCTTCGCCACGTCCGCCACCAGGTCGGAGTCCCAGACCTGGCGCACGGCGACGTTCACACTGACGAAGATCGGCGGCGCGTCCGGACGGTCGAGCTGCCAACGGCGCGCCTGGCGGCAGGCGGTGGCCAGTACCCAGCGGCCGAGCTGGACGATCGAGCCGTTCTCCTCGGCGAGTCCGATGAACCGGTTCGGTGTGAGCGTCCCGAACCGCGGGTGGTTCCAGCGGACGAGCGCCTCGACGCCGTGCACCCCGCCGTCCTCCATGCCCACCAACGGCTGGTACTCCAAGGCGAATTCACCCCGCTCGACCGCCGAGCGCAGGGTGGACGACAGGGCCTGGCGGGTCATGCGGTGCGCGTTGCGCTCCGGGTCGAAGAGCGTCCAGCGGCCCTTGCCGTCCGCCTTCGCCCAGTACAGCGTGGTGTCCGCGGCCTGCATCAGACCGGTCGCGGTGGTGCCGGTGGCGCGCCGCTCGACGACCCCGATGGACGCCGACAAGGACAGCCGCTGCCCCGACAGGTCGAACGGCGCCTGGAGCGCCTTCAGCACGGACTCGGCGAGATCCGCCAACTGGTCGGTGCCCGTGGAGTCCTCGACGAGCAGGGCGAACTCGTCCCCGCCCAGGCGCGCCACCAGGGGAGCGGCCGCCCTCGTGAGGCCGGCCGCCTCGGCGCAGCGGGTCAGACGCTCCGCGACCGCCGCGAGCAGCCGGTCCCCGACCCGGTGGCCGAGAGTGTCGTTGACCGCCTTGAACCCGTCCAGGTCCAGATAACAGAGCCCGATCCGGCCGGTTCCGCACTCCTCGTACGCCTCCGCCTCCAGCGCCGCCGACAGGCGCTCGAAGAACAGGGTGCGGTTGGGCAGCCGGGTCACCGGGTCGTGCATCTGCAAGTGCCGCAACCGCGCCTGGAGTTCACGCCGCGCGCCGATGTCGGTGACCGAGACCAGGACCGCCCGTTCCTGCGGGGGCAGCGGCGCGATCGTGATCTGCGCCCAGATCACATGACCGTCGGGGTGCTTGAGCCGGCGGGTGCAGCGCAGCCGGGCCTGGCTGCCGCCCAGCATCTCGCGGTACGCGTGCCAGGTGCGGGCGTCGGAGGCCAGGTCCACCAGGTCGGCGGCGGCCCGCCCGGCCAGCGGCCGCGTCCCGGCGCCGAGCAGCGTGGCCAGTGCCTCGTTGGCGGTGACGACGAGACCTTCGCGGTCGACGACCGCCATCGCGAGAGGAGCGGTGGCGAACGCCGCGTGGAAGGTGCGGAGTGACGTTCCGTCGGGAACCGCCGGGGGCGCGGGCGTCCCGGAGGGCGCCCCCGCCGTCACGGACGGTACGGAGGGGGCGAGTGGGCCGGGAGAGGTCCCGGCGGACGTACGAGAAGACGTGCTTACGTGACGTTCTGTGACGGCCGGCCGGACGAGGTCCCCCGCGGGCGCCGGCCCTTCGGACGTTCCGCTCACCGTTCGCTCCCGCAGTGCACTCGTTCTTCGTATGGGTCTCTCGGGGCGGTCGGCCGGTGATGGGCGGCCGCACAAGCCGTGTCCGTGCAGGAAAGTGTGCCGATCATAGAGGCTGCCCCCGAAACGGTGCGGCCACTGTCCAGTGTCCAGGAACAACCACCTGTTCTGACAGATCGTTTCTGCCTGTTATCCGGACGGGTTGCTTCTCTCGTCGGCCGCACGTGACGTTCCGTGCATGTCCGGGGGTGTCGGTCCGCTCGCCGACTCACTCTTCCGGTGCAGGCAAACAGGGCGAAGTAGTACAAATGCGATCAGGCTGGAGGCGGTGTCCCGAAACCGCATCCGGAGGTCGACGTGCCGCGTCCGCTCCCCCTGAGGGTTCTCGCTCGCGGGGCCCTGCGCGGCCTCGCCCGCGACGGGGCGCTCCGCTGGCGCAGCACCGCGGCCATGTTCACCTCGATGACCGCGCTCGCCGCGACCTCCCTGGGTCCGGGCCACGCGCTCGCCGAACCCCTCGCGTCACCCTGCGCCCTGACGCGGACCGCGGCGCACCACTCGGAGGGCGCCGACACCTGGAACACCGCGTACGTGCGTCCCACCCGCCCCCTCGACGCCGTGATGGTCTTCCTGTCCTTCCCGGACTCCACCCCGCGCACCACGCCCGCCGAGCTGACGGGCGACTACTTCCCGGCCACCAGCCGTTTCTTCGAGCAGGCCTCGTACGGAAAGTTCACGGTCCGGCCGCACCCCCAGCGCGCCTGGATCCGGATGCCGCACGCCTCCACCTCGTACGCCATACAGCGCGACTGGAACGCCGGCGACCGTGCCGCCTATCTGCGTGACGCCCTCGCCGTGGCCGACCCGAAGGTCGACTTCTCCCGTTACGACGTCGTCTACTTCGTGGCGGACCCGGACGCTCCAGGCGTCGACTCGGACGCCACGAAGGTCGTCAACCTGGACACGCCCCTGCGCGCGGACGGCAAGGACATCCGGCGCGTCGTCACGGTCTTCGAGAAGCATCCGCCGGACCGCCTCGTCCTCGCGCACGAGACCGGCCATGTCTTCGACCTGCCCGACCTCTACCACCGCCCCGCCGACGGCAAGGGCGACTGGGACACCTATGTGGGCGACTGGGACCTCATGGGCAGCCAGTTCGGCCTCGCCCCCGACCTCTTCGGCTGGCACAAGTGGCGGCTGGGGTGGCTGGAACCGCGCCAGGTGGCGTGCGTACTGGGCGCCGGCACCACCCGGTTGACGCTGGAGCCGCTGGAGACCGGACCCGCGCGCTCCGCGGTGGGTTCGGCCGGCGCGAGCGCCGGGGGAGCGGTCGGTGCCGGGGTGCTGGCCTCCCGCCCGGCCGCTTCGACGGCGAGTGGGCCGGCCGCGGCGGACGGGACGGGAGGGATGACGGCGATGGGAGGGATGACCGAGCTGAGCGGGGCCACCACCGGAACGGCTGGGACGAGCGGGGTCACCGGAATGGTGGGGGCGAGCGGGGTCACCGGAATGGCCGGGATGAGCGGGGTCACCAGTGCGGCCGGGACGAGCGGGGTCACCAGTGCGGCCGGGACGAAGGAGGGTGCCGAGACGGCCGGGGCGAAGGGGGCCTGGCAGGGGCCGCGGGTGCCCTCGGGCACGGCGCGGACGTCCTCGCGCGGTTCGGGCGCGCCGGGCATGTCCCCGATCGCGGTGGGTGTGGCGGCGCCGCCCGGCTCGCAGACCTTCGGCGCCGGCTCGGGCACCAAGCTGGCGGTCGTCCCGACGGGCCCGGACAGCGCCATCGCCCTGGAGGCGCGCGGACCGGCGGGCAACGACGGCTCGGCGTGCGAGCGGGGCGTCCTGGTCTACCGGGTCCGCAGCCGGACCGAGTCGGGCAGCGGCCCCATCCAGGTCCTCGACGCCCACCCCCGCTCCGAGTCCTGCTGGGAGGACTCGGTGTACCCGCCGCTCGCGGACGCCCCGGTGCGCCTCGGGGAGAGCTTCGCCGTGCCGGGCGCGGACATCCGGGTCCAGGTGGAGGACCGGACCGCCTCGGGGGCCTGGACGGTGCGGATCACGACGGGCTGAGCGGCCCCGTGAAGGCGGAAACGACGAGAGCGGGATGTTCGCGTTTCCGCGAATCATCCCGCTCTCGTTGGCGTGCGCCGCCAGGGACTCGAACCCCGGACCCGCTGATTAAGAGTCAGCTGCTCTAACCAACTGAGCTAGCGGCGCCTGCTGACGTCGTAGACCTTAGCATCCTGATCGGCGGGAGGAAAAATCGATATCCGTACCGCCGCCGACGCCGCCGCGCGGGCCGCCCGTACGGCCGCCCAGAGCAGGATCTCGGGGCCGGGGAGCCACGGCTGCCGTGTGTCGGGGGCGACCAGCCAGCGGGAATCGGTCCGTACGGTTTCCGGCGCGCCGCCCCCGGGATGCGGCGGAGGCACCGTCACCGCGTCCCCCGTGCCGTGGCAGAGCAGCGGCGGCACCTCCCGGCACCGCCCCGACCGGCCGCCCGGTTCCGCGCCCCACTCCTCCCACTCCATGAGCGAGGGGAGCCGCTGGGCGGTGCCGGGCGCGGCGAACAGCAGGATCCGCCCGCGGTGGGCCGCCACCGGGCCCGAGCCCGGCCCCTCCTCCCAGAGCCGGTCGAGCATCCGCCGCCCGAAGAGGGCCGAGGCGCTGACGACGTCGAACGCGTTGCCGCAGAGCAGGACGACCGGCGCGTCGGGCCGCTCCCGCCACAGGGCGAGCGTGCTGCGCGGATGCGTTCCCGCCGAGGCGAGCCAGGCCGCGCCCTCGGCCGTGACACCGGAGACGTCCAGCCGTTCGGACGACCTCGCCCCGGGGCTGTGCGGGGTGCTGCTCGGCGCGTTCCGTGTGCTGCTCATGCCGCATACATCTACCGGCGGTGAGCGCCCGGCCCCGGACGGTTGCCCGAAACCGGGACAGGCGGGGCCCAGGTGGAGTATCTTGCCCGGCTGGCATATGCCAGCCGGGGTGAAAACGGGACGTCCGGAGGTCCCGGTCCCGGACCGGGGCGTCCGACGGTCCCCGTCCCGGACGGGCGCGTCGGAGCGGGTCGGGTCAGAGTGGGTCGGTCACCCCGTGACCGTGTCCGTTGCCCTCCGTGCCCCGCAGCAGGTCCTGGCCGAACTCGACCATCTTCTTCGCGTAGTCCTCTGTCCACTCGGCGCGCTCGGCGATCGAGGCGGTGGTCAGCCGGTCGAA
Organism: Streptomyces sp. NPDC059371; assembly: GCF_042751995.1. NCBI lineage: Bacteria > Bacillati > Actinomycetota > Actinomycetes > Kitasatosporales > Streptomycetaceae > Streptomyces > Streptomyces sp. NPDC059371. Next base: position 87,527 of record NZ_JBHYXD010000024.1, read on the forward strand.
ACGACGCGGATCGGCGAGCTGCGCGGCGGCGATGGCCTGGAACTCGACGGCCCGGTCGGCGGCGGCGCGAAACGCGTGCGCCAGCTCCGTGGACCGGTCGAGCAGCGCGCGCGGGTCGTCGATCGACTCCAGGTCGAAGAAATGCTCCGGATCCCCGGCGGCTTCCGCGGGCTCGAAGAGCAGGGGCGCGGGGCGTAGCCGCGGTTCGTTCCGACGCGGCGTGGGCTCCGCCATGTCTTCTCCTCCTCATGCGGTTCGGGGCCCCTCTCGGCAAAGGGCCACCGTCCATTGTCTCGCGCCCGCGCAAGTGGGCCCGACCTCAGGACCGCCAGGCCACCCGGTGTTCCGCCAGGTGTGACAACACCGAATGATTGGCTTCCCAGCCATCCGGAAACTTCACGGTCACTCCCAGCTGCACGGGCTCGGTCGACGGGTGGTCGTCCAGCAACTCCGTGATTCCTTCCCGGCAGATCACGATGCACGCGTGCCGGTGCCGGGAAGCGAGGACGCACAGACGTCCGGTCTCCAGATGGAAGGCCGTGGCGTCGGGCCGCCCCGACAGCGGGTGCAGGACGACCGTGACATCGAACTCCCGCCCCTGGAGCCGGTTCGCCGTGTCCACGGTGACGTCCGTGACGCCGAGACCCGCCAGCGCCGCCCGTACGGCCGCGGCCTGGTCGCGGTGCGCCGTGCCGACCGCGATCCGCTCGGCCGTCAGCGGCACCGGCTCCTCCGCCCGCTCCGACGTGGCCGCGCCGCCCCGGTCGAGCAGCCGCCGCACGACCGCGGCCACCGCGTGCACCGCCTCCGGGTCCGTGCGCGGAGTGTGCCGCGCCGGCAGCTCCAGCAGACCCCAACCGGACTCCGCCGCCTCGTCGATGACCCGGTCGGTGCCCGAACCGTCCGAGGGGACACCGAAGTTCAGCCGCCGGTCGCCGTGGCCGGTGCCGCTGCGGAACGGCGTGTACGGGTAGAAGGCGCCTGAGACCAGGGGCGCGGCCGACGCGGGCAGCCGCCAGGACACCGGCAGCCGGTGCTGCGGCAACCGCGGATTGTGCGCGAGCAGCGTGGACACCGCGGACGCGGACGGGTCGTACGACAGTCCCGCCCACTGCTCCGCGCCGACGATCGAGAACGGGTCCAACTGGCCGGGGTCGCCCACGAACAGCGCCCGCTCGAAGAGCCCGGCGACCGCGAGGAGCGCGTCCGAGCGCATCTGGTACGCCTCGTCGACGATCGCGTGCCGCCAGGGCTCGACCCCCTTGACGTGGGCCCACTTCGCCGCCGTCGAGACGACGACGTCCAGGCCCGCGAGGTCCGCCGCCTTCGTGGACTTGCGGACCTGGTCAAGGCCGTCGAGGGCTTTGTCGTACGGATCGGAGTCGCTGCTGTGCAGCCGGCCCACGGGCAGGTCCGGCTCCTTCTCCGCGAGCCGCAGCACCAGGTCGTCGACCTGGGCGTTCGTCTGCGCGACGACCATCAACGGGCGCCCCGCGGCGGCGAGTTCGAGAGCGGCCCGGACGACGAGGGTCGACTTGCCGGCGCCCGGCGGGGAGTCGACCACGACACCGCGGTCGGTTCCGTGCAGGGTGTCGCGCAGGATCGCGTCGGTGGCACGGGAGGCCTCGGCACCCGGGTCGAACACGGCGGTCACAGGGCGTCCTCCTCGGTCACCGGGTCCGGCAGCGGCAGGGCGGCGGCCTCACCGGGCGGTCCTCCGTGCGTCCACGGCGTCTCCTCCGGGTCGGGCAGCTTGGCGCCGCCGCGCTGCTCGTGCTCGAAGAGGGTGAAGCAGACGACGTCCCCCTTCTCCGGCACGGACCCGGCCTCGGGTTCCTTGCCGCGCCCCATCTTGTCGACGATCCGAAGCACCAGGGACGCGCCCTCGTCGTCGTACCCGACGAACTCCGCGGCCTGTGGCTTCCCGCCCAGCGAGCGGTACACCCTGGCCCGTTCCCCCAGGTGCGGGCGGTCGTCCGTGCGGACGGTCACCAGCGGGCGGGGGCTCGGCCGCTTGCCCTCGCCGTACGCCATCACCACCTCGGTGACCTCTCCGGCGAACGCCTCCCCGGCGAGCCGCCGCCCCGCCATGACCAGCGGGTCGTCGAGGGCCTCCTGCGCCTCCAGCCGGGCCTGCTCCCGCTCGCGCGTGGCCAGCTTGTTCGCGGCGGTGACCGCGTCGTCGTGGCGCGGCTGCGGCGGCTCGCCCGCCACGACCCGGTCGCGGTGCCCGGTGAACGACCAGCGGTCGCGGGTCCACCGGTCGGCGGCGTGCGCCCCTTCCGGCAGCGTCCGCAGCAGGTCGAGGCCCCGCCAGACCGCGTCCCAGGTGGGGCGGGTGACACTCTCGACCAGTTCGCGGATCGTCCGCTCCGCCGCGGTGAGTTCACCGAGCCGGTCGTCCGCCTCGACGCCGTCCTCGGCGGCGGCCAGTGCCGTCCGCGCGCGGTCGTAGCGTTCGATCGCGGGGGCCAGCAGCTCGTTGTCGAAGGCGGGGTCGGTGGCCGGTCCGGCGGGCGGGCAGACGAGCTGGCCGCGCGCGTCGCGCTGGAGCTCGGCCCGCACCGCCGCCTCGGCGCCCGGCGCGCCGTCCGGCGGATCGAGCCAGGCGAGCAGCGCGCCGAGGTGCTGGTCCTCCAGGCTGCTCTGCCCGGTGGCCCAGTGCCGGGACAGCACGTCGGTGAGGGCCAGGAGCAGGGCGGAACCCGGCACCCGGGCGCGCTCCCCGAAGTGGGTCAGCCAGCGCCCGAACAACGGCACCCGGGGAGGCGCCGGATGCGGGGCCTCGGGATCCTGTTCGGCGGTGCGGCGAAAGCGGGTGGAGCGCCCGAGGAGACGGACGAACTCGATGCCGGCCCGGCCCGGCACGACGATCTGCGGCGCGTCCGCGCACAGCTCGACCTCGACCTTGACGCGCTTGCCGGTCTCCGGGTCGGTCTCGCTGCGCTCGGCCGCCTCGACCACGTCCGCGAAGGTGTCGATGTAGGGCAGGACGACGTCCGCCAGTTCGGCGAGGAAGGCGAAGCGCAGGTCGCGGTCGCGGGGCTGCGGCACGACCAGCAGCCGGGGCGCGTCCCGGTCCGTGCCGACGAGAGCGCCGAGCGGGGCTCCCGCCTCGCCCGCGGTGGTGAGCGGCACGAACACCAGCGGCCGTTCGGCGAGATGGCGGTGGAGCGCGGTGGCGGCGGGCTGCGCCCGGCCGCTCTCGACGGCCTCCAGCCGCGCGAGGGCGGTGATCAGCGACATACGCCCGCCTCCCGGCCGTCGGCGGCGCCGGGGGCGGCGGCCTCGGGTGCGCTCGCACCGGTGGGTACGGGCGTTTCGTGTGCGTCGGCCCTGGGCGCGCCGGTCTCCGGGGCCGGGAAGCCGGGTGCGGGCACGGTGGGTACCTCGGCGAGGTCGCCGCCCGATCCCCTCCGGCCCGCCGCGCGGTCGTGCGGAACCCCCGTCGGTGCCGCCGCCGCGACCGGCACTCGGGCTTCCGGCGCTCGGGTGCGGGTCTCCGCGGCCGTGCCGCGCAGGGCCTCCGCGCGCAGCAGTGCCGCTCTTCTGAGGGCCGCGACGGTGGGATCCCCGGGATCGCCCGCCTTCCCGTGCGCCGCGGCCAGGACGGCGGGGACGGTCGTCAGACCGCCCAGCTCCGCGCGCAGCGAGCGGCCGAGCGAGGTCACCGCGCCCTCGGCGCGCGAACGGGCCCGGCAGTGGAGGGCCAGTTCGCAGGCGGACAGGCACTCGGGGGCGTAGGTCGCGGGGACCGCCTCGACGGCCGTGATCAGTTCCTCGGCGGGAAGGCCGGGGGAGAAGCAGGTGCCCTCGGGGAGGGCGGCCGCGATGTCCTCGACGCGGGTGAGCCGGGCGAGCTGGCGGCGGGTGACCGCACGCTGCTTGCGCACGTCGACGGCCGAGGCGGCCGGGAGGTTGGAGAAGTCCTTCGGGCAGACCAGCAGGACACGGTGGTGGACCTCGGGAGCGGGATCGAGGCGGGCCGCGACCTCCTCCAGGGCCAGGACGTACACCGCGGACTGCCGGGCGGCGGCGCCCACCTTGGCCGGGTCGGCCGAGCCGTCGAGCATCGGGAACGACTTGATCTCGACGACCGTCCAGCCCCCGTCCGGATGCACGACCACCGCGTCCGGCTCCAGGAAGGCCGGGGAGCCCGCGACGTCCAGGGCGAGCATCGGGTGGTCGAGCAGCGTCCAGACGCCGGCCCCGGCGGCCTCGCGCAACGCCAGTTCCGTACGGGCCGTGCGCCCCTCGGGGCCGATCGCGCTCAGGTCGGGCACGGCACCGGCGCCGGGTGGCTCGGCGCCCGGGTCCAGCTTCTCGTGCACCAGCCGCAGCAGCTCGGCACCGCCGTCGGCCTTGACCCGCGCCTCGAACGCGTTGCCCCTCATGAAGGCGAACTGCGACATCCCGAACGCCGACGGCGCGCCGAGCGCACCGGCCAGCTTCGCCTTGTCCACACCCACGCCGTCCAGCAGGGCACGCCGGTCGCACCCGGGGTTGGCGGCGAGCGCCGCGAGGGCGCGCGCGTCCAGCGCCTTCGGCGCGATGTCGGGACCGCGCAGCTCAGCGAGCTGCTGTCGCAGCGCTGTCGCCCGCGTCCGTGGCGGCGGAACCCGGCTCGGCTCCCGGCCCGGGTCGGGACTCGCGCTGTCGGGGAATTCGTTCACCCGGGGAAGTCTGGCACCCCGCACTGACAATCGCGGAACCCTCGCCCCCCGAGGCACCGCCGCCCCACAGAAGAGCGGCCTTCAGCAGCGTCCGCACACGGTTCGCCGCCCGCATCACGAGCGGGGTCAGCAGCAGACCGGCCCCCATCACCGCGACGCCCGCGGCGGCGTCCAGGAAGTAGTGGTTTGCCGTGCCCATCACGACGATCGTGGTGAACAGCGGATAGACGACGGCGGCGACCTTGGCGGCGGGCGTACGGCCGTGGCGCCACAGCATCACTCCGCACCACAGCGCCCAGCCCACGTGCAGGCTCGGCATCGCCGCGTACTGGTTCGTCATCCCGCCCATGCCGCGCGGCGCGCTCGCCTCGCCGCCCCACCAGCCGTAGCCGCTGTACTGGGCCATCGTGTCGACGAAGCCGTGCTCGGGCGACAGCAGCCGGGGCGGGCAGGTCGGCAGCAGGGTGAAGCCGATCAGGCCGATGAACGTGGAGGTCCAGAGCCAGGTGCGGGCCGCGCGGTAGCGCACGGACCGGGAGCGGAACAGCCATATCAGGATCGCCGGCGTCACCAGGTAGTGCAGCGAGGCGTACCAGAAGTCGGCGGGCACGCCGAGCCAGGCCTCCCGCGTGAACAGCCGGTTCAGCGGATGTTCGGCGTTGAGGTGGAGGGCCTTCTCGACGCGCAGGATCTCCAGGCCGTGGTCTATGGCACCGGAGGCGTCGCCCCGGGCGAGCAGCCGGCCCGCGGTGTACGCCGCGTACACGAGCAGGATCAGCGGGACCTCGGTCCACCAGCGCAGACGCACCTGCGACGCGGCCGACGCGCGCAGCTCGGCCCACCGGCCCGACCGGACGCGCGGTGCCGCTCCGGTACGCGGTGCATCGGTCTGCGGCATCCGATCGCCCTCCCCCATCTGCTCATGTCCTTCTGCCCGTGGTGACCGGCGGTCGGTGGCCACCCCGGGATTTTACGGTGTGCGCGAATGCCCCGGAGGGGCGCCCCGGATGTCAAAGACGCGGAGATCGCCCCCCGGGTTGCCCGGAGCGGCGGTGCGCGATGATGGAGTGACCCACCCCTCAGTCGTCCACGGGTGAGCCGAGTCTCATTCGTGCCGCCCGTCCCGGAAGGCTCCTTGTCATGGCACCGCGCATCCTGCTGGCCCGGCACGGACAGACCGAATGGTCACTGTCCGGAAAGCACACCGGCAGGACCGACATCCCGCTCCTGGAAGAGGGGCGGCGCGGAGCCAAGCTGCTCGGCGAGCGGCTGCACCGGTCGCCGCTGGACTCGCTGCCCGCCGCCGAGGTGCGCACCAGCCCGCTCTCGCGAGCGAGCGAGACGTGCGAACTGGCCGGCTTCGGGGAGCGGGCGACGACCTGGGACGCGCTCCTGGAGTGGGACTACGGCGCCTACGAGGGCATGACCCCGGCCGAGATCCAGGACATCCGTCCCGGCTGGTTCATCTGGCGTGACGGTGTCCCCGAGGGGGAGACCCTGGAGCAGGTCACCGCGCGCGCGGACGAGGTCGTCGCGTGGGCCCGTTCCGCGGACCGCGATGTGCTGATCTTCGCCCACGGTCACATCCTGCGGTCGATAGGCGCCCGCTGGCTGGGCCTGCCGCTGGACTTCGCGGCCCGTGTACGCCTCAATCCGACCTCGTTGTCGGTGCTCGGCTGGGCCTACGGGGAGCCCGCGATCGAGGTGTGGAACGACTGCGGGCACCTCAGCGCCTGACCGGCGCCCCCGGCGGCCCTCACGCCGTGCGGGGCAGGCTCGCGTGGCGGTCGAGAAACGCCGAGACGCCCGAGGCCCTGCGGTGCGGGAGCAGCACGCGGGCCGTCGCCGCCAGCATGGTCTGGATGCGGGAGGACTGGACCTCGTTCAGCAGGTCCAGGACCCGCAGACCGGCGAGGGCGGCCTCGTCGGGGCGGCCGCCGCGGGCGAGGTCGTCGGCGAGTTCCGCGGTGTAGAGGGCGATGTTGCGGGTGAAGTGCGGGTCCTGCAGGTGGGCCGCGCGGCGTGCGTGGCGAGCCGCCCGGGGCCAGTCGCCGAGCGTCGACCAGCACTGCGCTTCGAGGCCTTCCAGCTCGGCCTCCCCGTAGAAGGTCATCCACTCGGGGTCGGTCTCCGAGGGGCCGCGTTCGTACAGGGCCTGCGCGCGAGCCATCGCCTGCTCGCATCCCCGGCGGTCGGCGAGTCCGGCCCAGCCGCCCGCCTCGCGCAGCGCGAGCAGGGAGAGCAGCCGGGAGGAGCCCAGGGGGCGTGCGGCGCGCTGGGCGGCCTGGGCCGCGCGCACGGCCTCGCGCGGGCGCCCCGCGTCGCGGGCGAGGAACGCGGTGTTGCAGAAGGCGTGGGCCTCCAGGCCCGCGTCGCCCGCCATCCGGGCGGTGGCGAGGGCTTCCGCGTAGTGGGAGCGGGCGTCGTCGAAGCGCCCGGAGTCGTGTGCCAGCCAGCCCACCGAGATGGCCAGTTCGCCGGCTCCGGAGTACAGCCGGTCGGCGGTCGTCTGCCGGGTGGTGCCGGCGTCGAGCAGCTCGTACGCGGTGCGCAGGGGGGCCGCCGCGCGCCGGTAGAGCCCGTCTGCCCCGTGTCTGTCGTCGAGCAGCCGGATCCGGCGGACGGCCTCTTCGAGGGCGCCCGCCTCGGACGTACCGGCCCGGTGGACGCGTCGTTCGGCGGCCGCGGCGCTGCCGCCGAAGGGTCCCAGTGAGGCCGCCGCCATGGTGGCGGTGCCTCCGGTCATGAATGCGCGACGCTGCACGTCGCTCTCCTCGTGGTTCTGATCGCGTTTCTCGTACGGGCCGTACGGATCCCACAAGTGGTGCGGGTCGTACGGATCGTGCGGGCGGTGCGGATCGTGCGGGCTGTCCGTGTGGTGCGCGGTGTGCGGGCCGTACGGTGCCGGGACGTGGAGCTGATCCGGCATCTCATACGTCTCGTGCGCCCCGTCCGTCTCATGGGGCGCGTGTGGAGGGTTCGTGGAGTGCGCGAGGGGTGGCTCCCCCGTGTCACGCGCCCCGCGTCCGCGTACCCAGGAGCGGGGCGTGAAACCGAGGTCCGTCAGCGTGCGGCCGGGAAACATGTGCAGGAACACCCGCTCGTACGCGTAGTTGGGACAGCGGATCTCGCCCGCCTCGACGCGCCCGATGTAGCGCGCGTCGCAGCTCACCCGCTCGCCGATCTCGCGTGCGGCCCTCCGTACCAGCGCGGCGAACTCGCCCGGGGAGCGCTGGCCGCGCAACCGCCGGAAGGCGAGATTCGGCCGTGCTGGCCGGGGGGACGGGGACGAGGTCACCGATGACGACGCCATGGCCGGGCCCTCTCTTGCGAACCGTCGAACCACGCCGGATCCGTGGCTGAGTTGACCTGGTTGTACCCAGTAGGTGCCCTGGTTCCGGCGGGGCAAGAACGTACCTGTTGTGACAACGCCGCCACGCTGGGTTTGGCTACAAACCGGATATCTCATCCACGATCTGCCATGAACTGCCATCCTTTGTGGCGGAGTTTCGCCGTAGCCGTTGACGTCCTGGCGCGTTGAACCGGGTGGACCGGGAGCCGCCCGAACTCCCGACCCACTCGTCATGAGGAGGGGTTCCGTTGGAGGCCGGGATGCAGATCACGCAGAGCACCGAATTCCGTACGCCGCCGTCGACCGCGCAGCACAGGCCGTCCCCGGAGTGCGGCGTACCGCTGCGGCCGGCCGCCGAGTGCGACCTGGTGACCGTCCCGGCCCGTCAGGGGCTGGAGGCGGTCGACATCCTGCGCCGCGGCGCGGCCGACCTCGTGGGGCCCGTCCTGCACGACGGCGGCTGCGACACCCTCGGCTTCCTGGTGCCGCCCGGCACCGCAGACGCCTGGGACGTGCCCGGCAGCACCTGTACGCAGACCAACGGCCGTGGCCTGAGAGCGGCGCCCGAGCCCCCGGTCGAGGGCTCGGACTGGCTGCTCCCGCCCGGTGAGGCGGACCTCGCGACCGATCCGGCGGTGCTGCGGGCCGCGCTGGGCGAGGCCGCCCGGCTGATCGAGGCGGCGGACGGCTGCCGGTGAGCGGCCCGGTGACCGGCCGCTGAGCCGACCCGTCCCCGCGCCCCGATAATGGTCAGATGGCACGGGCGAGGAAACAGCGGGCGGACGACGGCCGCGACACCGGACGGGGCGGACGGCGCGGGCAGGGCGCCGCCGAGGCGGTCGTCGAAGCCGTCGACGGGGGGCTCGCCGAACTGCTGCCCGACCGGGACCGGGCACGCGCCTGGACCCTGCTCATCGACGGTGCCCCGCAGTCCCACGTCGACCTGGACGACCCCTCGTACCTGAGCTTCGAGTACCAGCGACGGCTCGGTCATGTCATCGACCTCGTCGCCCCGCCCGGCAGACCCGTGCAGGTCGTCCACCTCGGCGGCGGCGCCCTCAGCCTGGCCCGCTACACCGCGGCCACCCGCCCCCGGTCCACCCAGCAGGTCGTCGAACGCGACGCGGCTCTCGTCCAACTGGTGCGCCGCGAACTGCCGCTGGACCCGAACGCCCGGATCAGGGTGCGATCCGTGGACGCGCGGGAAGGTCTCGCCAAGGTGCCCGACGGCTGGGCGGACCTGGTCATCGCCGACGTCTTCAGCGGCGCGCGCACACCGGCCCATCTGACGTCCGCCGAGTTCGTCACGGAGGTCCGCCGGACGGTGAAGGACTCCGGGGTCTACGCCGCGAACCTCGCCGACGGACCCCCGCTCGCCCACCTCCGCGGGCAGATCGCCACCGTCGCCTCCGTCTTCCCCGAACTCGCCCTGGTCGCCGACCCGACGGTGCTGCGCGGCAAACGCTTCGGGAACGCCGTCCTCGTCGCCTCCGGCCGGCCCCTGCCCATCGCGGAACTGACCCGGCGCGCCGCCTCCGACCCGCATCCCGCCCGGGTCGAACACGGCAGGGAACTCATGGACTTCACGGGGGGCGCGGCACCGGTCACGGACGCGGTGGCGGTCGCGTCACCCGCGCCGCCGCCTTCCGTCTTCCGCTGACCCGGAGTCAGCGGGACCCGGAGTCAGCGGGACCCGGAGTCAGCGGGACCCGGAGTCAGCGGGGCCCGGCGTCGGCAAGGCCCGGCGCACGTGCGTCCGTTCGCCGCTGAGGCCGGGTCAGTACGTCCCGATGTCCACGTGCGGGGGACCGTCGTGCCAGTCGCAGAACACCGACACCCGGTCGGCGCCCGAGGAGAACTCCACGCGGATCCACGTCTCGGTCTTCCACACCTGCATCGACCAGCCGGTGTTCGGCGTCGCGGACACCAGCGTCCCGTACGTGGCGGTGATGTCGAAGACCACCCGGCCGCCGTCGGAGTCGTAGCCCTTGACCTGCCCGGAGGCGGACGGAGACGCAGACGCGGCCGGGGCCGACGGCGCCGGTGACGGACCGCCGCCCGCCGAGGCGGACTTAGAGGGTGTCGCGCTCGGTTTCGGGGTCGCGGACGGCCTGATCGCGGCACTCTTCGACGGCTCGGCCCGCCGGGTCGAGGACGCCAGGGGCTTCGTCTCCTCGGCCGTCGCGCCCGCCACCGTGATGGGCAGGGCACGCGGCGGGTCGTAGGCCGTGCCCGTCATGACGGTGTGGACACCCCACCAGGACAGCGTGACCGCCGCGCCCGTGGCGAGCGACCACGCGAGTACGTGTACGAGTCCTCTGCGCATCGCGGCCATACTGCACCACGAGTACCACGGGTGTCTCACGGCCCCGGAAGGATCCGGAATGTCCCCGGGGGGAGCGGGCCGGGATTGTCCACAAGTGCCTGGCGAGCGTTGTCCACAGGCCCGGACGGCCGCCCCCGGATGGCGTACGGTGCCGCCCATGGCAAGTGTGCTCGTTGTCGAGGACGACCAGTTCGTACGCTCGGCGCTCATCCGGCATCTGACCGAGGCCGCGCACATCGTGCGCAGCGTCGGCACCGCCCTGGAGGCGCTGCGCGAGGTCGCCCATTTCTCCTTCGACGTCGTGATCCTCGATCTCGGACTGCCCGATCTGGACGGGTCCGAGGCACTGAAGATGCTGCGCGGGATCACCGACGTCCCGGTGATCATCGCCACCGCGCGGGACGACGAGACGGAGATCGTCCGCCTGCTGAACGCCGGAGCGGACGACTATCTGACCAAGCCGTTCTCGGTCGAGCACCTGTCCGCGCGCATGGCGGCGGTGCTGCGCCGTTCGCGCGCCACCGTGGGCGAGGCTCCCGTGTCGACGGTCATCCGCGTCGGCGGGCTCGCCATCGACCCGCTGCGCCGCCAGGCGGAACTGGACGGCGTACGACTCGACCTCACCCGGCGCGAGTTCGACCTGCTCGCCTTCCTGGCCGGGCGCCCCGGCGTCGTCGTGCCGCGCAAGGAACTGCTCGCCGAGGTGTGGCAGCAGGCCTACGGCGACGACCAGACCATAGACGTCCATCTCTCGTGGCTGCGCCGCAAACTGGGGGAGACGGCGGCACGCCCGCGCTATCTGCACACCCTGCGGGGCGTCGGCGTGAAGCTGGAGCCGCCGAGAGCGGAGCGGCCGCTGTGAGGTGGGCACTCGTCAAGGTGTGCGTGGCGGTGACGACGATGGTCGTCGTCGCCTTCGCGGTCCCGCTCGGCCTGGTGATCAAGGAGATGGCGCGCGACCGGGCGTTCTCGAACGCCGAGCGGCAGGCCGCGGCCATCGCGCCCGCGCTCTCCATCACCACCGACCGGGACGAGCTGGAGCGCGTCGTCGCCTCGGCCGGCTCGGACGCGCAGATGGCCGTGCACATCCCCGCCGCCGACGGCAAGCCGACCGTCGAGATCGGCGAACAGCGCGCCGTCGGCAAGGACATCGCCATGACCCGGCGGCTGGGCCGGGCCTCCACCGCGGAGGTGCCCGGCGGCTCCGCGCTGCTCCAGCCCGTCGCGCTCAGCTCCGGCAAGATCGCGGTCATCGAGGTGTACGTCCCCGAGGCCGAGGTCAGCAACGGCGTCGGCACGGCCTGGGCGGTCCTCGCCGCGGTCGGTGTCGCCCTGATCATCGGCTCCGTCGCGGTCGCCGACCGGCTGGGCGTGCGGATGGTGCAGCCCGCGCAGCGCCTCGCCGAGAGCGCGCACGAACTGGGCGAGGGGAAGCTGGGCTCCCGCGTGCCCGAGGAAGGGCCGACCGAACTGCGGCAGGCCGCCGTCGCGTTCAACTCCATGGCCGATCAGGTCGTCCAACTGCTCGCCAACGAGCGGGAACTCGCCGCCGACCTCTCGCACCGCCTGCGGACACCGCTGACCGTGCTCCGCCTCAACGCCGCCTCGCTCGGCGACGGGCCGGCCGCCGAGCAGACCCGGGCCGCCGTCGAGCAGCTCGAGCGCGAGGTCGACACGATCATCAGGACGGCCCGGGAGGCCAAGCCGCAGACCGCGGCGATCGGCGTCGGAGCCGGGTGCGACGCCTCCGAAGTCGTCCGTGAGCGCATGGACTTCTGGTCGGCGCTAGCCGAGGACGAGGGACGCAAGGTGCGAGTGGCCGGTGTGGACCGGCCGTGCCGCATACCCGTGGCCCGCGCCGACCTCGCCGCCGCGCTCGACGCCCTCCTCGGCAACGTCTTCCGCCACACCCCCGAGGGCACGGCCTTCGCGGTCGACGTGCACAACGCCGAGGACGCCGTGATCGTGCTGGTGTCGGACGCGGGCGCCGGAATCGTGGACCCTGAGGCGGCGATGGCCCGCGGCCGGGGTTCGGGCAACGACGGATCGACGGGGCTCGGCCTCGACATCGTGCGACGGCTCGCGGAGTCGACGGGCGGGGACGTGCGGATCGGCTCCTCCGTGCTCGGCGGAACCGAGGTACGCATCTGGATCCAGCTCGACGGCAGAGCCCCCCTCCGCACCGGTCACCGAGGCACGGTACGCCGCCGCAAACGCACCGCATCCGTGCGCTGAGCCTGCCGGCTGGTAGACCGGGGCTTGTGCCGGGCTCGCTTGTGCCGAGCCCGTCCGGCCTGTCCGTGCCGGGCTCGCCTGTGCCGGGCACTCTGCAGGCCCGCGCCGAGCGCCCGGCCCGCCCGACTGCCGTACGCGTTCCGCGCGTCGGCTGCCGGTATGTGCAGGTCGTACACCGACGCATCAGCCTGTGGCCCAGTTGTGCACCGGCCGGGCTCGTGCCACGCGCCGATCCCGTCACCCACAAGCGCCGATCAGCTTCGCCGGACACGCTGGGTTCGCCCGTCGGGCCGGCCCGCGGTCCGCGTCAGGTCGGCTCTCGCCGCGCGTCGGCTCGTCACCCGCACCTGCCGGTCAGGCTCGCGCCGAGCGCCCGCGCCCCGCGTGGCCGCGGCGTACGGCAAACCGCCCACATTGGTCTCGACCTTTAACGTCTCCCGATGCCTTCCTTAAGCGGACCCTAAGATCCTCAACCGCCGTCCGTATCGCGCGGTTTGGCCGATTCCGGATCGCTAGCGTGATGTCCGCACCCCCTGGGGCGACCCCAGCGAACCCCCGTGAATCCGCGAAGGCAGGCACACGCGATGAGCAGCACGCACCGGCGCAAGGTCAGTGGCAGGAACAAGGCGATAGGCGGCATCGTCGCGGCGGCCGTGGCCGGCGGCGGCGCCTTCGTGTTCACCGGCATCGCGAACGCCTCCAGCGTCGGCGCCGCGTACACCAGGACCAGCGAGTGGTCCACGGGCTACACCGCGCAGTACGTCGTCTCCAACGACACCGGCCAGCGCAAGCCGGACTGGAAGCTGGAGTTCGACCTGCCCTCGGGCTCCAAGCTCAGCTCGCTGTGGGACGCGACCTCGACGGTGAGCGGACAGCACGTCACCGTGACACCGCCGTCCTGGGACAAGGACGGTCTGGCGGCCGGCGAGTCCGTCACCGTCGGCTTCGTCGTGAACGGCACCGCGAACCCGACGGGTTGTGTCATCGACGGCACCAAGTGCTCGGTGGACGGGGCGACACCCGAGCCGAGCGGCCGTCCGACGCAGACCGCGACCCCCACGGCCACGCCCACCCCGACCGCGAGCGCGACCCAGAGCGCGACCCCGAAGCCGACGGCCACCGCCACCGCCACGGCCACCCCGACCCCCACGCAGACCTCGGGCGGCGGCAACACGACGACCGCCGGCTTCGCGCCCTACGTCGACACCTCCCTGTACCCGGCCTTCGACCTGCTGAAGGCGGTCGACTCCACCGGCGTGAAGAACTACAACCTCGCGTTCATCACCGACGGCGGCGGCTGCACGCCGAAGTGGGGCGGCGTGAGCGACCTCGCCAGTGACGGGGTGGCCGCGCAGATCGGCGCGCTGCGCGCCAAGGGCGGCGACGTCCGGGTCTCCTTCGGCGGGGCCTCCGGCTCGGAGCTGGCCACCACCTGCTCCTCGGCCGACGCGCTGGCGGCGGCGTACGGCAAGGCCGTGGACGCCTACAAACTGACGAAGGTCGACTTCGACATCGAGGGCGGGGCGCTGCCCAACACGAGCGCCAACACCAACCGCGCGAAGGCCATCGCCAAGCTGCAGCAGCAGCACCCGGGCCTGGACGTCTCCTTCACCCTGCCGGTCCTGCCCCAGGGCCTCACCCAGGACGGCGTCAACCTGCTCGCCGACGCCAAGTCCAACGGCGTGAAGATCAACACCGTGAACATCATGGCGATGGACTACGGCCCGGCCTTCAGCGGTGACATGGGCGACCTCGCCGAGCAGGCCGCCACGGCCACCCAGGCGCAGATCAAGAGCGTCCTCGGCCTCTCCGACAGCACCGCCTGGAAGACGGTCGCCATCACCCCGATGATCGGCGTCAACGACGTGTCCTCGGAGATCTTCAAGGTCGACGACGCCTCGCAGCTCGTGACCTTCGCGAAGTCCAAGGGCATCGGCTGGCTCTCGATGTGGTCCGCCACCCGTGACAAGCAGTGCGCCGGCGGTGCCAAGAACACCGCGGACGCGGTCTGCAGCTCCATCGTCCAGAGCGACGGCGCCTTCTCCAAGGCCTTCGCCGCTCTCAAGTAGCCATCGCGAGAACGGGGGTTGCGCGCCCCGGCCGGACCTCTCCACCCCCCACCCGGCCGGGGCGTCGTAGCAGGACGGGAAAGGCGGGGGCCGTGTCCGGTGGACTTCCGGAC
>NZ_JBHYXD010000025.1:0-872 GCF_042751995.1 Streptomyces sp. NPDC059371
TGCTGCAGACGGTCGTGGCCGTCGCCGCCGAGAAGAACTCCACTCTCGTCCTGCCCTTCCCGGTCGAACTGCTGCGCTTCCTGGAACGGGCCCAGCCCGGACAGCCGCCGGTAGTGCCGCAGTCGCAGCCGGAACGGCCGCGGAGCGCACCGCCCTCGGTGGAACGGCAGCCCGGGGTCGAGCCCGTGGAGCCTCCCTCCGTGCAGGACCGGCTCACGGGCGCCCTGGGAGCGCTCGGTCTTCCGGAGGCGTTCGCGGACACGGACGGGCTCGGAGTCCCGGACACGTTCGGCATCCTGGGCGAGCCCAGGGTGCCGATGGAGCCGGAGGGACCGGAGGGCTCCGGGAACCCGGACGGGTTCGGGAGCGCCGGCAAGTCCGGGAACGAGGCGGACCGGTCCGGGAGCGCGGAGAAGCGCACGGAGCCGGAGACACCGGCGGGGTGACCCGGACTGTGCGGTGATCCAGGCCCCGGGGTGACCCGGGCCGACGGGTGATTGAGGCTCCCGCCCCGGGGTGACCCGGACCGAGGGGTGACCCGGGCCGAGGGGTGACCCGGGCCGAGGGGTGACCCGGGCCGAGGGGTGCTCCGGGCCGAGGGGTGCTCCGGGCGCCCGGAGCCCGCGCGGCCGGTGGAGAGCGCTCGATGCTCCCTCGCCGGATAATCACGTGCCCGCCCCGCGACCCGTCGCTAGGGTGCGTGCCATGAAGCGTGCCGCGATGAACACGACGACGCCGGAGAGTGTCCCGGCGCGCTGACCGCTGACGTGAGTCGAGGGCCCCGCGGGCCGGGGCCCCGGGGGCGGCGGGGTGGGGGGCGCCCCCCCCCCCCCCCTCTAACCCCCCTAAAAAACCCCCCCCCCCCCCCCCCC
>NZ_JBHYXD010000025.1:882-17701 GCF_042751995.1 Streptomyces sp. NPDC059371
GTGTCCCTTTGTGTTGTTTCTACCCCCGGGGGGGTGTGCCCGGGGGCTTCGCCGTGTGGTCGCTCGCCCTCCGCAAGCGAGGAGACCACCATGAACGACCACCGCCGACTCGGCCGCGAACTGGGCCTGTTCGACACCGACCCCCTCATGGGCGCCGGACTTCCGTACTGGCTGCCGGACGGCGCCGCCGTGCGGTACGCCCTGGAGGAGTACGTCCGCGACGCCGAGCGGCGGGCCGGCTATCGGCACGTGTACTCACCGGTGCTGGGCAAGAGGGAGCTGTACGAGATCTCGGGACACTGGTCGCACTACGGCGACGACATGTTCCCGCCCATGGAACTCGGCGGGGAACAGATGCTGTTGCGGCCGAGCCTGTGCCCCCACCACGCGCTGATCTACCGGTCCCGCCCGCACAGCTACCGCGAACTGCCCTTTCGCATGCCTGAGTTGGGTGGCATGTACCGCTCCGAACTGTCGGGCGTGCTGGGCGGCCTGACCCGCGTGCGCGCCATCCAGCTCAACGACGCGCATATCTTCTGCACCCCGGACCAGGTCGCCGAGGAGGCCTCCGCGGCCCTCGCGCTGATCCGCGCCGCGTACGACGCCATGGGCATCGAGGCGTCCCGATACCGGCTGTCGCTGCCGGGCCCGGGAGGGAAGTACGTCGCCGATCCGGAGCTGTGGCGCAGATCGGCCGCGCTGCTGCGCGAGGTCCTCGACGGGTCGGGGGTGGCGTACGAGGCCGTCGAGGGCGAGGCCGCGTTCTACGGGCCCAAGATCGACGTCCAGATCGCCGACCCGGGGGGCCGTGAGTCCACCCTCTCCACCGTTCAGGTCGACTTCCACCAGCCCGAGCGCTTCGATCTGCGCTACATCGGCGCCGACGGCGCGAAACACCGGCCGGTCATGGTGCACCGCAGCGTGATCGGCAGTCTGGAACGGGCCGTCGCCCACCTCATCGAGGTGCACGGCGGCGCCTTCCCCGCCTGGCTCGCCCCCACCCAGGTGGCGGTCCTGCCCGTGTCCGAGGCCGAGACCGAGCAGGCGCTTCGGCTCGTACGCCGCTGCCGCGACCAGGGTCTGCGTGCCGAGCTCGCCGCCCCGGACGAGGGCAGCCTGGGCGCCCGGGTGCGTGCCGCCCGGCTGGTCCCGTACCAGGCGGTGATCGGTCCCCGGGAGGCGGCCGCCGGTCTGATCGCCCTGCGCCTGCGCGACGGAAGCCGTCTCGATCCCCGGCCGGCCGACGAGGTCCTGCACGAGATCGGCCGGCGGACCAGGTCGCGGGGCACCGGGTGAAGGCACCCGTCGCGCGGCACCGGGTGAAGGCACCCTCCTCCTAAGCTGGAGGCATGAGCGACGACTACTGCGCGACCGGCGCGGACGGGCCGGCCGGGGAGTCCCGCGACGCCCTCGACACGGCGGGGCAGGACGGGCCGCCGTACGCGGAGTGCGTGCTGTGCCGTGAACCGACCGAGTATCCCGAGTCGTACAGGGGCATCACGCTGTGCCCCGTCTGCGACTGGCAGGAGGCGCAGCGCACCGCGTGTTCGGGCTGACCGGCCCGGACGGACGGACGGTCCGTGGGACGGACGGCGCCGGAACCGGACCGTCCGTCCGGAACGGATCTTCCGCCTGGCAGACTGGGGGCGTGAGCAGCGACGACCCGACCCCCGCAGACGACAGCCCGTTCCGCGACGAGCCCACGGCGCGCGACACCGCACGCCAGTTCGTGCTGCCGCTGGTGGTGCACATCGAGAAGGACGCGCCCCCGGCGCGCACCGACGCGCTGGAGACCTCCGCCCGGGCCGTGCTGACCATGCTGAGCGACGAGCGTTCGCTCGGGGACGGCGTCTGGGCGCAGGCGATGCGGGACTGGCAGGACGCCCGGATCCGCAAGGTCGTACGGCGGGCGCGCGGAGCCGAGTGGCGGCGGGCCGAGGCGCTGCCCGGCATCACCGTGACCGGGCGGTCCGCGGAGGTGCGGGTGTTCCCGCCGGTGCCGCTGGACGGCTGGCCCAAGGACCTGGCGCGGCTCCAGGTGTCCGGTACGGATCTCGACGATCCGGAACCGCCGGCACCGGCCGATCCGGCGGCGCCCGTGCTGTGGCTCAATCCGGAACTCGGCATGTCGGCGGGCAAGACGATGGCGCAGACGGGCCATGGCGCCCAACTGGCCTGGTGGGAGCTGTCGGAGAAGGAGCGGACCGCCTGGCGCGAGTCGGGCTTCGCGCTCTCGGTGCGTACCGCCGATCCGGCCCACTGGCGTGAACTCAGCGTCTCCGAGGTGCCGTTGGTCCGTGACGCGGGGTTCACGGAGATCGCTCCCGGGCTGACGGTCGCCGTCGAGGGACACGACCGCGTGGGCGCCCTGCCGCAACGCGCCGCGGATCCGGCGGACTGACGACGGGCTCTACTCGGCCAGGGTGGTGGCGAGTTGGGCGGTGACGCGGACGATCTCGGTGTCCGGCTCGGCGAGCAGGTGCTGAAGGGTGCCGCGGTGGGCGCGGACGGCCTGGCGGGCCTCGCGCTCCCAGCCGACCCAGTTCTCCCGGCGGTTGAGGAGTTTGGGGTACGCGGCGGCGGTGCGTTCCCACTGCCGGGCGTCCGCGATGTCTCTCAGAAGCTGGATTATCTGGACGCGGCAGGTGACCTGGGGGAGTTCGGCGAGCTCCCAGAGGAAGGGGACGGTGGCGGCGGTCGCCTGCTCCACGACGAATCCGAACTGGCAGATTCGTTCCCTCAGGTCCTGGAGTGCCGCCCTGGCGGTTGCCGCGTCACCCCAGGCGACGGTGTTGAGCAGGAAGGGGATGGCTTCCGCCGACCCCTTGGAGTCCTTGATCTCGTCCCACGACACGCGTGCCAGGTTCCTGAGTGGTGTGGCCATTTCCGCTCCCTCCGAAGGCGTCGGACAGTGCCAGGTGCGCGGGCGGGCCGAGGGCCCGTCCCGGACGATCACGCTCCCCGTGGAGCGGCTGAGCCGACGTCAGTACTGGCCTCTGGCAACGAGGTTGACGCCACGGCTATTATCCACGCTGACAGCGTCTTCGTGCAATTGCACGAGAAATTGCATGAAGTCGGAGAGACGCGTGGGCCACGTGAGGCCCGGGCCGGAGCCCGCGACCGGGCGGCCGGCCCGGTCGCGCACCTGGTGGAACGTCAGCAAGGAGAGTGCGTTGGTGCCATCAGTGCCGAACGGGGTGCGGGCGAGCTCGCTGGGCGCCTCCTGGATCAAGAGCAGGCACAGCAATGCCGAAGGCAACTGCGTCGAAGTGGCCGCGCTGGGCGACGGACGGATAGCGGTCCGCAACTCCCGTGACCCCGACGGCCCGGCCCTCGTCTACACCCCGGCGGAAGTGGC
Organism: Streptomyces sp. NPDC059371; assembly: GCF_042751995.1. Classification (NCBI taxonomy): domain Bacteria; kingdom Bacillati; phylum Actinomycetota; class Actinomycetes; order Kitasatosporales; family Streptomycetaceae; genus Streptomyces; species Streptomyces sp. NPDC059371. The sequence goes on from NZ_JBHYXD010000025.1 coordinate 4,241, forward strand.
CGCGTTCCTCGCCGGCGCGAAGGACGGGGAGTTCGACCACCTGCTCTGAGCCCGGCCCCCGACGCGCCGAACTCCGTTGAAACGGAAGGATGGTTGTCCACTTCTGTCTCTCCATGCGGCAGAGTCCGGCGCAGTGCGATAATTTTGGCTGTCTTCTGCCGGTCGACTGGGAGTCAGGATGTCCGTCGAGTCACCCCGCTCCTCCCGCCTCGAACCGTATCTGAGCCGGGAGGAGCCCGCCCCCACTCTGCTGAAGATGCTGGTCGGCGTGCAGCTCTCCGGCGCCCGCGAGGACGCCGGGCTCTCCCAGGAACAGGCGGCGCGCTCCCTCGGGTTCAGCGCGGCGAAACTGTCGCGCATAGAGGCGGGCAAGGGCCGTCGGCCACCGACGGAGGACGACGTCCGCGCACTGCTCGGGCTGTACGGGACCGAGGACTACGAGATCTCGGTCCTGCTCAGACTGCTCAAGCGCGCGGGCGAGCCGGGCTGGTGGCAGCGCTACGACAAGCGGCTGATGCCCGAGTGGTTCGACCGGCTGGTCGGCCTCCAGGAGGCGGCCACCACCATCCGTACCTTCGAGATCCAGTACGTTCCGGGCCTGTTGCAGACTCCCGACTACACGCGGGCCGTGGTGGAACGCGGGCTGCCGACGGCGCCCGCCGCCGAGGTGCAGCGCCGCGTGGAGCTGCGCATGCGCAGACGGGAGCTGCTGGACCGGGTGGACGCCCCTCAACTGTGGGCCGTCGTCGACGAGTCCGTGCTGCTGCGCGTTCTGGGCAGCCGCGAGGTGATGCGCGCCCAGCTCGAGCACCTCATCGAGATGGCCCAGCGTCCCCATGTGGTCGTGCAGATCGTGCCGTTGGACGTCACCAACGCCTCCGCGCCGGCCATCCCCGTCACCTATCTGCGCTTCGGCGGCGTCGAACTGCCCGACATCGTCTATCTGGAGCACATCAGGAGCGCCAACTTCCTGGAGGACCGCGACGAGACGGAGGAGTACCGGGTGGTACTGGACCGGCTCGCCGACGAGGCCCTGAGCCCCCGCGCGTCCCTCGCGCTGCTGCGCGGCACGGTGGAACAGCGGTACGCCCGCGGCTGATGCGCGCGTGGCGTCGCCGGGCAGACGGGAATTGCCGGACGGGCCCTGGGGCCTAGCGGATCCGGCCGACGCCGCCGAACTCGATCCACTCCTGCGTGAGCTGGCGCGGCACGACGTCGGTGTCCGGCCGCCAGGTGGACACCTCGACCAGTCCGGGTTCGAGGACGTCCATGCCGTCGAAGAACTCCTCCACGTCCTTCTCCTGGCGGACCCGGCCCCAGTGCCCCTGCGTCGCGGTGTCCATGAAGCCGGTGACGAAGTCGCGGACCTCGGCGTCCTCGCTGACCAGTTGGCACATCACCATGAAGCTGCCGGGCGCCAGCCGCTCGGTGACCCGGCGGATCACGGCGACGGGTCCGTCGGTGTCGCTGTCCGGGATGCAGTGGAACACCGAGTTGAACAGCACGGCCACCGGCTGCTCGAGGTCGATCAGCCGCCGGGTGTCGGCGTGGGAGAAGATCTCCTCCGTCTGCCGCAGGTCGGCGTGGATGACGGCGGTCCGCTCGTTCTGGTCGAGCAGGGCCCGGCCGTGGACCAGCACCATCGGGTCGACGTCGACGTAGACGACACGGGAGGTCCCGTCGACCGCCTGGGCGACCTGGTGCACGTTGTTCTGGGTGGGCAGGCCGGATCCGTGGTCGAGGAACTGCCTGATCCCGTAGCCGTCCGCCAGCGTCCGGACCACCCGCTGGAGGAAGCGCCGGTTGTTCAGGGCGAGCGCGCGCGTGCTGGGCACGACCTTGTCCAGCTCCTCGCAGGCCGCCCGGTCGGCGGCGTAGTTGTCCTTGCCGCCGAGGTAGTGGTCGTACATGCGCGCGGCCGTGGGCACCGTGGCGTCGATCGACGTGGACAGCTTCTCGCCAGGCTGCATCGTTCCCCCAGATCAGTGTCGGCCTGCCTGTCCGGCCCGACCGGCAATCCATCTTAGGGAAACGGAAGTTGGCGTTACCACCCCCCGAACGAAGGACGTGGGAGGGCTTTCCGGCCAACTCTCGGCCCTCGTTCTCCGTGGTGGCGCGAAGGGACCGATCAGCGGGGTTCGGTGTCATGGGGGCCCGGCGCTGCCGGCTTCGCGGGCGCCACCGCCGCGCTCCTCCTCGTCGGCGCCGGTCCGCTCCTCCTCGTCGGCGCCGGTCCGCTCTTCGGCGTCCGGCGCGGAGCGGCGGCGCGGAACCTCAAATCTTGCTCTGAACGTCCGCCCCGGTGGGTTCGGACCCGGCTCCCGGGGCCATGACCTGGTCACGCCGGTGCACCGGCCGTCGTGGGGAGCGACGTACGGGCGGGCGCGGCCGAGGCCGTGACGGAGGAGGGGACATGACGAAGCCGGGGCGGCTGGGTACGGGAATCGGGTGGCGGCCGGAGATCGCCGACGCCGTGGAGAGGATGCCCGGCATCGACTGGGTCGAGGCCGTGGCGGAGAACGTGTGCCCCGGTCATCTCCCCGAGTCGCTGCTGCGGCTGCGCGAGCGGGGTGTCACGGTGGTGCCGCACGGCGTCTCCCTGGGCCTCGGCGGCGCCGACCGGCCCGACGAGACGCGGCTCACCGCGCTCGCGGAGCGCGCCGAGGCGCTGGGCTCACCGCTCGTCACGGAACACATCGCGTTCGTCCGGGCGGGCGGCCCGCTCACCGCGTCACCGCTCCTGGAGGCCGGGCACCTGCTGCCCGTTCCGCGCACCCGGGACGCGCTGCGCGTCCTGTGCGAGAACGTCCGCGCCGCCCAGGCCGCGCTCCCCGTCCCCCTCGCCGTGGAGAACATCGCCGCGCTGATCTCCTGGCCCGGCGAGGAGATGACCGAGGGACAGTTCCTCTACGACCTGGCCGACCGCACCGGCGTCCGGCTGCTCATCGACGTGGCCAACCTCCACACCAACCACGTCAACCGCGGCGAAGACCCCGCCAAGGCGCTCGACGAGCTGCCCGTCGAGGCGATCGCCTACGTCCACGTCGCCGGAGGCTTCGAGCGGGACGGCGTCTGGCACGACAGCCACGCCCACCCCGTCCCACGGCCCGTGCTCGACATCCTCGCCGACCTCGCGTCCCGGGTGACCCCGCCGGGTGTCCTCCTCGAACGCGACGAGAACTTCCCGGGCCCGGCCGAACTGGAGCGGGAACTCACCGCGATCCGGAAAACCCTGGAGAAGCCGGAGAAGGCGGAGACCGCGCCCCGGGCGACCGGGCGCGACAGGGTGACCCTGGTGGGGGCCGGTGCCGCTCTCCCGGCGGCCGAACCCGCCGAACCCGCCGAAGTGGCCGAAGTGGCCGAAGTGGCCGCGACAGACGAGGTGGCCGAGGCGGATGCTCACGCCGGGGCGGACGCCCACGCCGAGGCGGGAGACGCCCCCCGTCAGCGGGTGGCACTGGCGCAGGCCGCCCTGCTGTCCGCGCTGGTCGCCGGGACCCCCGCGCCCGAGGGCTTCGACCGCGTCCGCCTCGGGGTGCAGGCGCGCGCCCTCGCCGCCAAGCGGGCGGACGTCGTGGCGAAGGTGGCCCCGGAGCTGCCGGAGATCCTGGCCGACGGCTACCGGCCGGCGTTCCTCGCGTACGCGCAGCGGCGTCCGATGACCGGCGGTTACCGCCGTGACGCCCTGGACTTCGCCGAACACCTGCTGCTCGCGGGGCTCCCGGAGGGCGCCACGGCCGGGCGGCTGCGCGCGTGGTGGCTGGAACGGTCGGGTCCCGCACCGCTGTCCGGGCGTCCCGTGGCCCGGCTCGCCAGGGCCACCCGCAGAGTGCTGCTCCGCCGCTGAGTCGCCTCGCCGGCGGTTCCGCCGATCCGCCGGCGCGCGGCCCGGCCGTCGCGGGCCGCCCCGACCGGGCACCCGACACACCTCGTCCGCGGAGTGTGCCCGGAGTAACACCGCACCATGTGAAGGCGATGTGTGCGTCCATTTAAGGCTGCTTATTGCTGGTTTGGCGTACGCACGAACCACCGCAACCGGCGCCTTCCACCCTCGTCCCGATCCGTCCTTCGTGTACGGCAGTTGGCGTAGAGCCCCCAGTAGCATGCCAACCCGCACCCGAAGCGCATTAGCGTGCGGTGCCGCAACGGGAGGCACCATGCGATCCGACAACCACACCGGACCGGTCAGTGGAACAGGGCTCATCATCGCCGCCCTGCTGGCGACCCTGGTCGCGCTGGCCTTTCCGATCTGGTCGTACGCGGACCGCGCCGGCACCGGCCTCGACACCCTGGACTCCGGGACCGTGCCGAGCCCGTACGGTCCGCTGTCGGGCCTGGACCGGGAGTTCGTCACCAGGGTCCGGCTGGCCGGTCTGTGGGAGCTGCCCGCGGGCCAGCAGGCCCAGGAGCGCGGTACCACCCAGGCCGTACGGACGGCCGGACAGCACCTGATCGAGGGGCACACGTTCCTCGACGCGCGCGTCCGCAGCGTCGCCGCGCGACTCAGCCTGGAACTCCCCAGCCAGCCCAGTGCGCAGCAGCGTCAATGGCTGTCCACGCTCAGCGCGGCGCACGGCACGCTGTACGACCGGGACTTCGCGAACATCCTGCGCGCGGCGCACGGCAAGGTGTTCGCCATGGTCGCCCAGGTCCGCGCGAACACCCGCAACTCGCTCGTACGCGATCTCGCCGACGACGCGAACACCACCGTGCTCGACCACATCAAGGTCCTCGAAGCGACCGGATACGTGGACTTCGACGCGCTCGCCGAGGACGCGGCCACCGCGAGCCCGCCGCCGCTCACCAACGCCCCCGCGCCGCCCGGCCCGGTGCCGTCCCCGTCGTCGCCGGTCCCGGTGACCCCGTCCTCGGGCTACCCGCTCCCCCCGGCCGCCGCACGCCCCAACCCGTCGGCCGGCTCCTGAGCGATCGAGGCCGGGTCATCCGCCAGAAGCCTGTCTCAGATCCTCAAGAGCGGCCCGGACCATACGAGTTGAGCGTGTGGCGGAGGTCGAGCACCGGGGCACGCGACAAACGGAACATCACGTACCGGCATCGGCTCCGTCCCACATAGTGGGTGGAGCATGGCGCCCACCCGGCCCCATCGCATAGAAAAACGCCATGTTCTGGGTCCTTCTCCTGATCCTCGCCTGGGTGGCGGCCGGTGTCTCCTGCACCCGGCTGTGTCTGGCCGCGCTCCACACCGCGTCGCTCGACGCCGACGCCGCGCACGGGCACGACCTCACGCTGTACGAGGCCGCGTTCCTGTCCGGCGGACCGGCCCGGGTGGCCGACCTGACCCTGGTGTCGATGGCCCGCCAGCGTCGCCTGCTGCTCGCGCACACCGGCTGGGCCACCGTCGTCGACCCGCGCGGGCGCGACGACATGGAGCGCTCGGTCATCGGGGCGATCGGACCCGAGGGCCAGTCCCGGATAGCTCCGCTGCGGGCGGCGACCGCCACCGCCGACTCCGTACGCCGTCTCGCGGACCGTCTGGTCGCGGCCGGTCTCGCCGTCCCCGACGGGGCCCGCACCACGGTCGCGGGGGCCGTCCGCCAGGTCCAGGCCGCCGCGGCCGGGGTCCTCGCGCTGGGCGTCGCGGCCCTGCTGCTGCCGGGCCAGGCCCCGGGCAGCGATGTCCCGGTGGCCGTCTGGTTCCTGCTCCCGCTCATCCTGACGCTGAGCTGTCTCGCCATAGCCCGGATCGAGGTGCACCCCTGCACCCGCTGGGCCTCCCCGGCCGGGCAGCGGCTGCTCGGCACCCTGGCCCGGCACTCCGACGCCTCCGGTGACGACCGTACGTACCTCACCTCCGTCGCCGTACGCGGCATCCGCGCGGTCGGCGAGCCCGAACTGCGGGCGGCCCTGGCGCACCGCGACCGCGACACCTCCTGGCGGCAGGAAGCCCGCTAGGTCGTGTCCGGGGCCCGCGTCCGACACGCCCGGAAGCCCCGAGGGGGCTGAAAGGAGTCCGCGGGGGCGCATCGGGGTCATTGGCGCCGACACCGGCGTGCGGTGCTTTACTTCGCCGACCGCCGAACGAAGCATCCTTCTGTCGCTGCCGCGCGCTGAAGGGATTCGCGAATGAGAGCTGCCGTCCTCCACGGAACCGCAGGGTCCTTGCTCCTGACCGGTCTCGTCGCCGCTCCCGCGGACGGCGCGCAGGCCTGGCCGGACCCGGTCGGATCCGCCGAGACGCGCGGCACCGCCGTCGCCGCCGGGCGCGCCGCCGCCGCGGGCATCCGCTTCGGCAAGTGCCCCAAGGAGGAGCACCTGCCGGCGAGCCTGAAGTGCGGCACGGTCACGGTGCCCCTCGACTACACCCTCCCCGACGGCAAACGGATCAGACTGACCGTCAGCCGTGTGAAGGCCACCGGCAAGGACCCGCACAACGCGAAGCACAAGGTGCCGCGCCAGGGCTCCCTCGTCTACAACCCCGGCGGTCCCGGCGCCTCCGGCATGTACTTCCCGCTGATCGGCCTGCTGCCCGAATGGAAGCGGATCGGAGCCGCGTACGACCTCGTCGGCTACGCCCCGCGCGGCGTCGGCCGTTCGGCGCCGCTGTCCTGCCGGGACCCCCAGCACCTGCCGAAGCCGCTCCTCCAGGCCCCGGCGGTCCCCTCGGAGTCGTTCAAGAAGGCACGGATCGCGGAGGCCAAGGCGTACGCCCGCGGCTGCGCCCGGCGTTCGGGCCCCGCCCTGCGCCACTACACCTCGCTCAACAACGCCCGTGACCTGGACGTGCTGCGGGCCGCGCTCGGCGAGCGGAAGCTGACGTTCATGGGTGCCTCGTACGGGACGTACTTCGGTTCCCTGTACGCGACGCTGTTCCCCTCGCACGTAAGACGCATGGTCTTCGACTCGGCCGTGAACCCCGACCCCGAGAAGGTCTGGTACGGCAACAACCTCGACCAGTCGGCCGCGTTCGAGACCCGCTGGGCGGACTTCCGCGCGTGGATCGCCCGGCACGACAAGGTGTACGGGCTGGGCCGCACCGCCGGGGCCGTGCGGCGCTCCTACGAGAAGGCGCGGGCCCGGCTCGCCGCCTCGCCCGCGGGCGGCACGGTGGGTCCCGCCCAGCTTCAGGGCGCGTTCCTGCAGGCCGGGTACTTCGACGACTACTGGCCGCAGCGCGCGCTGGCGCTGTCCGCCTATCTGAAGGGCGATCCGAAGCCGCTGATCCAGGTGGCGGGACCGCATCCGGAGGCGACCGCCGAGCAGGAGAACGGCAGCGCGGTCTACACGGCCGTGGAGTGCAACGACGCGCCCTGGCCCACCGACTGGCGCACCTGGGACCGCGACAACACCCGGCTCGCGCGGGTCGCCCCGTTCGAGACCTGGGACAACGTGTGGATGAATCTGCCGTGCGCGTACTGGTCCGCGCCCCGGCGGAAGCCGCTCGACGTACGGACCCTGCCCGGGGAGCTGCCTCCGACGCTGATCCTGGCCGCCGAGCGGGACGCGGCGACGCCGTACGACGGCGCGAAGGAACTTCAGCGACGGCTGTGGGGCTCGGTGCTGGTGACGGAGAACGGCGCCGGCACCCACGGGATCGCGGGTGGCCCCAACAAGTGCGTCAACGGCTATCTGGACGCCTATCTCCTGGAGGGCCGGCTCCCCGGCCGCGACGCGGGATGCGCACCGCACCGCGAGCCGGTGGCGCGGGCAAACTGACCGGCTCCGGAAACCCGGAAGGCGGGCGTCCCCCGGAGGGGCGCCCGCCTTTGCGCGGGAACGGCCGGTGAGGTGCCGGGACCGCCGGGCGGGATGCCGGGACGGTCAGGCGAGGCCCGCGACCAGTTCGGCGACGTCCTTGCGGCGGCCGGTGTAGAACGGGACCTCCTCGCGGACGTGCATCCGTGCCTCGGAGGCGCGCAGGTGGCGCATGAGGTCGACGATGCGGTAGAGCTCGTCGGCCTCGAAGGCGAGCATCCACTCGTAGTCGCCGAGCGAGAACGAGGCGACCGTGTTCGCGCGGACGTCGGGGTAGCCGCGGGCCATCTTGCCGTGGTCGGCGAGCATCCGGCGGCGGTCCTCGTCGGGCAGCAGGTACCAGTCGTAGGAGCGCACGAAGGGGTAGACGCTGACGTAGTCGCGGGGCGTCTCGTCGGCGAGGAACGCCGGGATGTGCGAGCGGTTGAACTCGGCCGGACGGTGCAGCGCCATGTTCGACCAGACCGGCTCCAGCGCGCGGCCCAGCTTCGTACGGCGGAAGAGGTTGTACGCCTCCTGGAGCTGGTCACTGGTCTCGGCGTGCCACCAGATCATGACGTCGGCGTCGGCGCGCAGCCCCGAGACGTCGTAGGTGCCACGGACGGTGACGTCCTTCGCGGCGAGCTGGTCGAACAGCTCCTGGACCTCGTCGGCGTATCCGGCGCGGTCCTCGGGGAGCACGTCCTTCAGCTTGAAGACCGACCACAGGGTGTAGCGGATGGCCTCGTTCAGGTCCTTGGCCAGCTTGCCCTTGTTCGGGATCCTGGCCGGCTCGGTGGTGGGGGCGTCGTCACTCATGCGGCTATTCTCCCGCGCCGCCGTGCAGGCTCTGCACCGGGTCGGCCCGCAGCGCCTCCAGCCCGGCGCCGTCGCCGCCGAGCCGGTCGACGGCTGCGTACGCGGACGCGATGCAGGCCGGGATGCCGACCCCGTCGTACGCCGCGCCGCACACCGCGAGGCCGGGCAGTTTCCCGACGTGCTCGCGGACGCGGGCCACGCGCGCGTGGTGACCGACCGGGTACTGGGGCAGGCCGTCGTCCCAGCGCGTCACCCGGGTCTCCACCGGCTCGGCGTCGAGCCCGGTCGCCTCCCGCAGGTCGTGCCGGGACACCTCGACGAGATCGGCGTCGGGCCTGCCGAGCACCTCCGTCTCGCCGTACCGCCCGACGGAGGTGCGCAGGACCAGCAGGCCGGGGTCCTGGTCGGCGATCCAGCCCCACTTGCGGGAGGCGAAGGTGGACGCCTTGATGGTGTGCCCGTCGACCGGCGGCACCAGGAAGCCGCTTCCTTCGGGGAGGGTGACGCCCTCGCCGCGGTAGGCGAGGGTCACCAGGGCCATCGACGCGTACTCCACGGCGGCCAGTTCGGCCGCCGCGGCCGGGGCCTCGGCCCGCAGCAGCGCTGAGGCGGCCGGGGCGGGCAGCGCGAGGACGACCGCGTCGGCGTTCAGGACCCGGTCCCCGGCGACGACACGCCAGGTGGCGCGGGCCGGCTCGCCGGCCCCGGCCGCCGTGGTCCTGCGCAGCTCGGTCACCGGGGTCCCGGTGAGGATCTCGCCCCCGCGTGCCGTCACCGACGCGGCCACGGCGAGCGGCAGCCGGCCCACTCCCCCGTCGATGCCCATGAACACCGGGCCGCTCTGCCCGGCGGTGGCCGCCTTCTCCTGGATCTCGCGGACCGCCCCGGTCAGGGAGGTGTGGGTGCGGGCGGCCGCGTAGAGCTGGGGGACGGCCAGGCGCAGCGAGATGCGGTAGGCGTCGCCCGCGTACACCCCGCCGAGGAGGGGTTCCACCAGGCGGTCGACGACCTCGCGGCCGAGGCGCGCCGCCACGTACTCGCCGACGGCGACGTCCTCGCCGACCTCGGTACGCGGCAGGTCGGCGTCGCGCTCGATGCGGCGCAGGCCTTCTTCGGAGAGGACGCCGGCGACGGCGGACGCGTCGCCGGGGACGCCCATGACGTGGCCCTTGGGCATGGGGCGCAGGGTTCCGCGGGTCCACAGGAAGGCTGACGCGGTGGCGGGCGGCTGGAGGCGGTCGCCCAGTCCGGCCTCACGGGCGAGGTCCACGGCCTCGGGGCGGCGCGCGAGCATCGACTCGGCACCGAGGTCGACGCGCGCGCCCGCGATCTCGCCGGCCAGCAGCTTGCCTCCGACGCGGTCCGACGCCTCCAGGACGGTGACGCGCGCGCCCCGCCCGAGCAGGCGGTGAGCCGCGGCAAGCCCCGCGATCCCTCCGCCGACGACCACGACGTGTCCCGAACCCCCGGGGGTGTCCTCTTCGCGCATGCCTCCACCTTCTCAGACGTCCCCGTCGCCTTGGGCGGGGAGCCAGGTGTCCCGCGCGAGTCCGGACCGTGACCGCATCGGGACCGGAGTGGGCCAACGTCCCGTGCCCCTCCGGCGTCGAAGAATCGTCAGTCGTCACCATCCTGGGGGTAGGCCCGCATGCACACACGCAGCTCCGGACATCCGCTCCGGCCCATGGCACCCGTCCGGTCGGCCTCGTCCGCGTCGCCCGTACCGTCCGCCTCTTTCGCCTCTTCCGCCTCGCCCGCGGCGCCGGTGCGCGCCGTCCGTGCCACCCGGGTCATGGCGGCGGCGTTCCTCGTCGCCTCGCTCGCGCTGGCCGGGTGCGGCGCCGCCGACGACGCGGGGACCGCGAGCGACAAGTCGGTCGCGCGAGGCGACGCGAACGCCGCCCCCGCCGAGCAGGCGGACTCGGGGGCCGCGGGGAGCGGGGCGTCGAACGGCCGCAAGGCGGCCGCTCCGCCCAAGGTGACCGTGAACAGCATCATCCGTACGGCCTCGCTGACCGTCGTGGTGAAGGACGTTCCCGGGGCTCTGGACGACGCCCGCACGGCGGCCGAGAACGCCGGGGGCTACGTCGGCGACGAGACCACCACCCGTGACGGCCGGGACCACGAGCGAACCCGGGTCGTCCTGCGGGTGCCCACCGAGCGGTACGACGAGGTGCTCGCCGCTCTGGAGGGCGCCGGCAAGGTCGTCACGCGGACGGCCAAGGCGCAGGACGTCACCGACCAGGTCGTGGACGTGGAGAGCCGGGTCAAGTCGCAGCGCGCCAGCGTGGCCCGGGTCCGCGAACTGATGGACAAGGCCACCAGGCTCAGTGATGTGGTGGCTCTGGAGGGGGAGTTGAGCACCCGGGAGTCCGATCTGGAGGCGCTGCTCGCGCAGCAGGCGTCGCTGAAGGACCGTACGAGCCTGGCCACGATCACGCTCACCCTGTCCGAGACGCCGGTGAAGAAGGCCGAGAAGAAGGAGTCCGACCCCGGCTTCCTCGACGCGCTCTCGGGCGGCTGGCACGTGCTGGTCACCGTGGTGCGCTGGCTGGCGCTGGCCGTCGGGGCGGTGCTCCCCTTCGCGGTGGTCCTCGGCCTGATCGCCCTGGTGTGGATGCGCTGGGTGAGCCCGCGGCTGCGCAGCCGCCGGACCCCGGTGATGGCTTCGGGTCCTTCTGCAGTGGCTTCGGGTCCGTCTCCCGTGGCTTCGGGTCCGTCTCCGGTGGCTCCGGGTCCGTCTCCGGTGCCTCCGGGTCCGGCCGCGGCCGCGGTTCCTTCTCCGGCGGTGTCCGAGAGCCGTGGCCCGGCCCCGGTTCCGGCCTCGCGCCCGGCTCCGGAACCGGCTGCGGACCCGGCCTCCGGCCCGGCGGGCCCGGCGGGCTCGGCAGGCCCGGCGGGCGGCCCGGCCTCCGGGACCGCTTCCGGCGCGGGTCGGGAAGGTGGCGGGGAGGACTGAAGTGCCGGGCCCCCGTAGCGTGTTCGTATGGGTATGAGCGATACGAACGGTGCGAGCGGCGGGCGTGGCGACCGGGAACGGCTGGTCGTGATCGGCGGTGACGCGGCGGGCATGTCCGCCGCGTCACAGGCGCGCCGGCTGCGCGGTCCCGACGAGCTGGAGATCGTGGCGTTCGAGCGGGGCCACTTCACGTCGTACTCGGCGTGCGGCATCCCGTACTGGGTGGGCGGTGACGTCCCCGACCGCGACCGGCTGATCGCGCGGACCCCCGAGAAACACCGAGCGCGCGACATCGACCTGCGGATGCGTACGGAGGTCACCGGGATCGACGTCGCGGGCGCCCGGGTGCGCTCACGGGAACTCGACACCGGGGCCGAGGCGTGGACGTCGTACGACCGGCTCGTCATCGCGACCGGCGCGCGGCCGGTCCGCCCCGATCTGCCGGGCGCCGACGCGCCGGGGGTGCACGGCGTGCAGACCCTGGACGACGGGCAGGCGCTGCTCGACACGCTCGCGAGGACCGAGGGCCGCCGTGCCGTGGTCGTCGGCGCGGGCTACATCGGCGTGGAGATGGCCGAGGCGCTCATCAACCGTGGGTACGAGGTGACCGTCGTCAACCGGGGCAGGGAGCCCATGGCCACCCTCGACCCGGACATGGGCCGCCTGGTGCACACCGCCATGGAGGGCCTCGGGATCATCATGGTCGACGACGCCGAGGTCACCGCGTTCCGCACCGGCGCCGAAGGGCGGGTCAGCGCGGTCGTCACCAAGGACGCCACCTACCCGGCGGACGTGGTGGTGCTCGGCATCGGCGTACGCCCCGAGACGTCGCTGGCCCGCGCCGCCGGGCTGCCGCTCGGCGACCACGGGGGGCTGCTCACCGATCTGTCGATGCGGGTGCGCGGACACGAGGACATCTGGGCGGGCGGCGACTGCGTCGAGGTGCTCGACCTGGTGTCGGGGCGCGAACGGCACATCGCGCTGGGCACCCACGCGAACAAGCACGGGCAGGTCATCGGCTCCAACGTGGCCGGCGGATACGCCACGTTCCCCGGTGTCGTCGGCACGGCGGTGAGCAAGGTCTGCGATCTGGAGATCGCCCGCACCGGACTGCGCGAGAAGGACGCGCGCCGGGCGGGCCTCCGGTTCGAGACCGTCACCATCGAGTCGACGAGCCGCGCCGGCTACTACCCGAACGCCGCCCTCATGACGGTGAAGATGCTCGCGGAGCACCGGACGGGACGGCTGCTCGGCGTGCAGATCGTCGGCCGGGAGGGCGCGGCGAAGCGTGTGGACATCGCCGCGGTGGCGCTGACCGCGGGCATGACGGTGGAACAGATGACGATGCTGGACCTCGGCTACGCTCCGCCGTTCTCCCCGGTCTGGGACCCCGTCCTGGTCGCGGCCCGCAAAGCGGTGGCGAAGGTGCGCCGGGCAGCCTCCTGACGGGCACGGGGAGCCGGTCCCCCGCCCCGCCCGGACGGTCCGCCCGGCGGCCACCGGGCCCCGTACGGGCTACGCGGACTCGTTCCCCGCCGACCCGTTGATCCGGTCGATCGCCTGACGGGCCTGCTCCGCGGGCTGGCGGGGCGGCAGCGAGGAGACCGAGGCGGCCGCGGTCACCGCGGGCGGGGTCTGGACGGGCTTCGCGTGCGCCGCCGGGCGGGAGGACCGCAGGCGATGGCTGACGGCCTCGTCCAGGGTCACGGGCCGCTGCAGCCGGGCCGCGAGCCGTCCGGCCTCCTGGCCGAGCGCGGCGACGTCCTCCCAGGGGAGGTGCAGCACCAGCGCGATCTCCGCCTCGCCGTCGGGCAGGGCGTGCATCGGAGGCATAACTCGGTCGCTCATGGCCTGTGTCCTCACGTCTTCACGTCGTCGCGTCGTCGTACCCGCGTCGGGGGGGCCGCGGGGCGCCGGGGGGGGGGGGGTAAAAAAAGAGCCGGGGGGCCACGATTGATATTGGTTTGAGCGGTGAACCCCCCCGCGGCGGC
>NZ_JBHYXD010000025.1:17711-26819 GCF_042751995.1 Streptomyces sp. NPDC059371
TCTCTGAGACCCTCTAAAAAGAGCGTCCACCTTCGACGACCCTCGCGCGCGCGCGCGCGCCCCCGCGGGGGGCTGAGGAGACATACGGCCGCGGGGGCACAAGTGTTCAGTGTGTTCGACGGGAAACCGCGCCCGGGGCCGGGCCGGCCGGGGGCCCGTCCGGCCCGTTGGAGCGCGGATTCACCCCGCGCTTCGCGGGCAGTAGTCCCTCGTGGTCATTCCCGTCCATGACGTGAACCCGGTGCGGCGCACGCCCTGTGTGACGTACGCGCTGATCGCCGCCAATGTGCTCGTGTTCCTCTACACCCCCGGTCTCGCCGGATCGGTGGCGGGCGACAGCGCTCTGTCGCAGCTCTGTCATCTGCACGCGTTCATGGACCATTACGCCGCCGTGCCGCAGGAACTGATCCACCATCGGATGCCCCGCCTGGTGCCGACCGGCGAGGTCGGCGGCGGGCTCCACGGGTCGGGCTGTGCGCTGGGTCCGCCGGACTACGACAAGTCCCCGCCGCTGTCGGTGCTCACGTCGATGTTCCTGCACGGGAGCTGGCTGCACCTGCTGGGCAACATGCTCTTCCTGCTGATCTTCGGCAACAACATCGAGGACCGGCTCGGACATGTGCGCTTCACGCTGTTCTACGTGGCGTGCGGCTTCGCGGCGGCGTACGGCTTCGCCCTGGTCAACGAGGACTCGGGCGACCCGCTGATCGGCGCCTCGGGGGCGATCGCCGGGGTCCTCGGCGCGTATCTGGTGCTGTATCCGAGAGCCAGGGTCTGGGTCCTGGTCCCGTTCCTGGTGTTCCTGCCGCTCCGGCTGCCCGCGTGGCTCGTGCTGGGCTTCTGGTTCGTGCTCCAGGCCGCGTACTCGTCCGGCGCCGCCGTGCCCGCCGCGGGCACCGTGGCGTACGCGGCGCACGTCGTCGGCTTCCTGGCCGGCATGCTCCTGGCCTGGCCGCTGCGTCCGGGCACCCCGCCACCGCCCGAACCGCGCCGCCTGCTGTGGGGCAGACAGGCGCGGCACGGCTGGTGAGGCGTGGAGAGGCCGACCGCGGGTTCCGGCGCGGGCCGACCGCGGCTTCTAGCGGGCCGTCTGCGTGTGGACGTACTCCACCAGTCGGCTCAGCACGTCGGGGTCCATGCTCGGCATGACGCCGTGCCCGAGGTTGAAGACGTGGCCCTCCAGGCCGGCGGCGGCGTCGAGCACCTCGCGGGTCTTCGCCTCGACGGCCTCGGTGGAGGCGTACAGGACCGCGGGGTCGAGGTTGCCCTGGAGCGCCTTGCCGGGGCCGACGCGGCGGGCGGCCTCGTCGAGCGGGACGCGCCAGTCGACGCCGACGACGTCCGCGCCGGCCTCACCCATGAGGCCGAGCAGCTCGCCGGTGCCGACGCCGAAGTGGATGCGCGGCACACCGTAGGAGGCGACGCTGTCGAAGACCTTGGCGGACGCGGGCATTACGGAGCGGCGGTAGTCGGCCGGGGCCAGGGCTCCGACCCAGGAGTCGAAGAGCTGGACGGCGCTCGCCCCGGCCTCGATCTGCACCTTGAGGAAGGCGGAGGTGATCTCGGCGAGACGGTCGAGCAGGTCGGCCCAGAGCTGCGGGTCGCTGTACATCAGCGCCTTGGTGTGCTCGTGGTTCTTGGACGGACCGCCCTCCACGAGGTAGCTCGCGAGGGTGAAGGGCGCGCCCGCGAAACCGATGAGCGGGGTCTCGCCGAGTTCGGCCGTCAGGAGCCCGATCGCCTCGGTGACGTACCAGACGTCCTCGGGGGTCAGATCACGCAGCTGGGCCAGGTCGGCACGGGTACGGATCGGGTTCTGGACGACCGGGCCGACGCCCGGCTTGATGTCCAGGTCGACGCCGATGGCCTTCAGCGGGACCACGATGTCGCTGTAGTAGATCGCGGCGTCCACGCGGTGCCGGCGGACCGGCTGGAGCGTGATCTCGGCGACCAGCTCGGGCCGCGCACAGGACTCCAGCATGGGGATGCCCTCGCGCACCTTGAGGTACTCGGGCAGTGAGCGACCGGCCTGCCGCATGAACCACACGGGCGTGTGCGGCACGGGCTCGCGCCTGCACGCCTTGAGGAAGGCGGACTCGTACGTGGCTGTCGGCTGCTGCCCGGCGGGGCTGTGGTTGGCGCTCACGACGGAAAGTCTCCCACGGTTCACGGGCGCCCCCGTCCCGGGCTCCGGTGCGCCCGCCGCCCCTCCGGACGGCCCGCTCGCGCGACGGCGTGCGCCCGGCGTGATCCGGACAGGGGTCCCACGCACGGGTGTCTCTCCCTGCGCGCGGGCTCCGTTCCCCTTAATCTTCCCGGCATGGCTGCGGCTCAGGGACGACTGTCGGACGGCGCTGGCGGAATGGACGACGCGAGGGAGGAGAAGGAGGGGGACAGGAATGCGGCGGAGACGGCCCCGGCGCCCTTCCGGGCGGCCGTCGACGCACTGCGGGCCGCCCGGCCGCGGCCGGACATCGAGATCGACCCGACGCGACCACCACAACGCCTGGCTCCTTACGCGTACGCGCTGGAGGCCGCGGTCGTCGCCGACGACGAGGATCTGGCCGACGGCCGTCTCGTCCTGCTGCACGACCCGGCCGGACACGACGCCTGGCAGGGCTCCTTCCGTCTCGTGACCCTGGTCCGCGCGGAGCTGGAGCCGGAGATGGCCGCCGACCCGCTGCTCCCCGAGGTCTGCTGGTCGTGGCTGACCGGCGCGCTCCAGGCCCGCGGGCTCTCGTACGGCGAGCCGAGCGGCACCGTGACGCGCGCGAGCTCGCACTACTTCGGCGGGCTCGCGGAGCGCCCGGCCGCCTCGCAGATCGAGATCCGCGCGTCCTGGACACCCCGGGAGGGCCTCGGCGGCGTACCGGACACCGCCGCGCACCTCGCCGGCTGGTGCGACCTGCTGTGCCAGATCGCCGGACTGCCGCCGGTGACTCCGGGTGACGCCTCGGTGGTCACCCTGCCGCAGCGCCGGGGACCACAGTCCCGCTGACCCCGCCGAGGGCGCGCGCCGACGCGCGCGCCCTTTCCGTTTCCTTACCGGCCACATGTCGATACGACCACTTTCGGCCGCGTATCGACGAGGAACGACGCGGAACGACTCGGTTCGATCTTCGGATGATCGATCGTGCGTCCGAATTGCACGGATTGTTACTCACCCCATCGTGATCATTCCCTAAAGGTCGACGGGTTTGATGCCGAAGACGTCTGTGACCTTGAAAGCACGGTTCGTCCTGGCTCGCCCCCCCCAGAGCCGGTCCCGTCCCGCACCCCAGGAGGCCTGGTGTCCGTTCTCCTCGAGCAGCCCGCAAGCCTGGTCGCCTACCGTCCGAACAAGCCGACCGCCATGGTGGTCGTGGCAGACCCCCGGGTCCGTTCCACCGTCACCCGCCATCTGTGGGCGCTCGGAGTGCGCGACGTCATCGAGGCGTCGTCCGTCGCGGAGGCCCGTCCCCGAATCGGCAACCCGCGTGACATCTGCGTCGCCGACGTCCATCTGCCGGACGGTTCCGGCCTCACCCTCCTTTCCGAAACCCGAGCCGCGGGCTGGCCCAACGGCCTCGCCCTCTCCGCAGCCGACGACATCGGTGCCGTACGCAACGCCCTCGCGGGCGGCGTCAAGGGCTACGTCGTCACCGGCACCCGTACGAACGTCGGGCTCCCCACCCGGCCCGGCGCCGCGCCCATCGGCTCGGCCGCCGCCCGTATGCACCGCCGCCCCCCGGGTGCCCCGAGCCACCCGGGCGGCTACCGCGAACTGTCCGGACGAGAGGTCGAGGTCCTGCGCCTGGTCGCGGAGGGCCAGTCGAACAAGGCCATCGGCGTCTCCATGGGCCTGTCCGCGCTGACCGTCAAGAGCCACCTCGCCCGAATCGCGCGCAAGCTCGGCACGGGTGACCGCGCCGGAATGGTCGCCGTGGCCCTGCGGACCGGAATCATCCACTGACCCCCCTCCGCCTCCTCCTCCCGATGCCCCGCACCCGACACCGAGCGGTCTCCCCGCCCGCCCGCCACCCGGCGCGTGAACCGCGTCTTGCGCTCACCTGACTGGTTTACGACCATCCGACGCCCAAGAGACCGCAGCAGACAGCTCACTGCGAACCACCGGAGGCGGCCCTCCGGACGACGTCGAATCGGCGCCGACCCCTTTGCTGGAGCCCCGAGAAGGCATCCCGCCGGTGATCACCGACGACGCCTCGCTCGCCGAGGTGATCGCCGCCTTCGCCGCGGGTACCGGCCCGGTGGCCGTCGACGCCGAGCGCGCGTCCGGGTACCGGTACGGCCAGCGCGCCTATCTCGTGCAGCTTCGCCGCGAAGGCGCCGGCAGCGCGCTCATCGACCCCGTCGCCTGTCCCGACCTCTCCGGTCTCGGCGAGGCCGTCTCCGGGGCCGAATGGGTCCTGCACGCCGCCACCCAGGACCTGCCCTGCCTGCGCGGGATAGGCATGATCCCCACCACCCTCTTCGACACCGAGCTGGCCGGACGCCTCGCCGGGTTCCCCCGGGTGGGCCTCGGCGCCATGGTGGAGAGCGTCCTCGGCTTCGTCCTGGAGAAGGGGCACTCCGCCGTCGACTGGTCGACGCGCCCGCTGCCCGAGCCCTGGCTGCGCTACGCCGCGCTCGACGTCGAGCTGCTGGTCGACCTCCGCGACGCCCTGGAGAAGGAGCTCGACCGGCAGGGCAAGCTGGAGTGGGCCCGGCAGGAGTTCGACGCCATCGCCCAGGCCGAGCCCGCGCCGCCGCGCAAGGACCCCTGGCGCCGTACGTCCGGGATGCACAAGGTGCGCCGCCGCCGGCAGATGGCCGTCGTACGGGAGCTGTGGGAGACCCGGGACCGCATCGCGCAGCGCCGGGACATCTCGCCGGGCAAGGTCCTCGGGGACACGGCGATCGTCGAGGCCGCGCTGGCCGTGCCCGTCAACCTGCACGCCCTGGCCGCCGTGAACGGCTTCGGGCACCGCATGGGCCGGCGTCAGCTCGAACAGTGGCAGGCCGCCGTCGACCGCGCGAGGGCGCTGCCGGACGCCGAGCTGCCGCAGCCCGGACAGCCGGTGACCGGGCCTCCCCCGCCGCGGGCCTGGGCCGACAAGGACCCGGCCGCCGCAGCCCGGCTCTCCGCCGCGCGGGCCGCCGTGTCGGCGCTGGCCGAGGAGCTGAACATGCCGCAGGAGAACCTGATCACGCCGGACACCGTGCGGCGCGTGTGCTGGGAGCCGCCCACGACGCCGGACACGCAGTCCGTCGGCGCGGCGCTCACCGCCTGCGGGGCGCGGCCCTGGCAGGTCGAGCTGGTCACACCGGCACTGGTGACGGCGCTGTCGCTGAAGACGGTCTAGGGGTCCAGGGGCGCGACCGCTGAAGTCCGCACCGGGGCGCGACACCACACACAGGGCCTCCTGATCCGATCCGCTTCGGCTCAGGAGGCCTTTTCCTCGGTCTCACGGCGCAGTCGGCCCGTCGAACGGACGACGAGATCACGCCAAGATCCTGGGCCTCCGGTCATGGCCGGTTTCCCCGGGCGTCCGGCCTTCCGGATGTGACGTTCGCCGCTCCCGCCCGCGAGACTGGGCAGGTTGGTTACTCGTAAGTAGCATGGGTGCTGAGCGCGCGCTCAGGCGTGTGTCCGCGCAGTAGTGCCATCCCGCATCTGGAGGAGAGCCATCGTGCCTCGTACCGTCAGGGACGTCGTCTTCGTCGACGGCGTCCGCACCCCGTTCGGCAAGGCGGGCCCGAAGGGCATCTACCACGAGACCCGCGCCGACGACCTCGTCGTGAAGGCCATCCGGGAGCTGCTGCGCCGCAACCCCGGTCTTGACCCCAAGAAGATCGACGAGGTCGCCATCGCCGCGACCACGCAGATCGGTGACCAGGGTCTGACCCTGGGCCGCACGGCCGGCATCCTCGCCGGACTGCCGCAGTCGGTCCCGGGCTACTCCATCGACCGTATGTGCGCGGGCGCGCTGACCGCCGTCACCGCCACCGCGGGCTCCATCGGCTTCGGCGCGTACGACGTCGTCATCGCCGGCGGTGTCGAGCACATGGGCCGTCACCCCATGGGCGAGGGCGTGGACCCGAACCCGCGCTTCGTCAGCGAGAAGCTGGTCGACGAGTCCGCCCTGTTCATGGGCATGACCGCCGAGAACCTGCACGACCGCTACCCGACCATCACCAAGCAGCGCGCCGACGAGTACGCCGTGCGCTCGCAGGAGAAGGCCGCCAAGGCGTACGCCAACGGCAAGATCCAGCAGGACCTGGTGCCGATCTCGGTGCGCAACACCAACGCGAAGATCGGTGAGACGGGCTGGGGCCTGGTCACCGCCGACGAGCCGATGCGTCCGGGCACCACGCTGGAGAACCTGTCCGGCCTGAAGACCCCGTTCCGCGTCCACGGCCGGGTCACCGCCGGTAACGCGGCCGGTCTGAACGACGGCGCCACCGCCTCGATCATCGCGAGCGAGGACTTCGCCCGCGAGAACAACCTCCCGGTCAAGATGCGCCTGGTCTCGTACGCCTTCGCGGGCGTCGAGCCGGAGGTCATGGGCTACGGCCCGATCCCGGCCACCGAGAAGGCCCTCGCCCAGGCCGGTCTGTCGATCGAGGACATCAACCTCTTCGAGATCAACGAGGCCTTCGCCGTCCAGGTGCTCGCCTTCCTGGAGCACTACGGCATCGCCGACGACGACGCGCGCGTCAACCAGTACGGCGGCGCCATCGCCTACGGCCACCCCCTCGCCTCCTCGGGCGTCCGTCTGATGACGCAGCTGGCCCGCCAGTTCGAGGAGCAGCCGGAGGTCCGTTACGGCCTCACCACCATGTGCGTCGGCTTCGGCATGGGCGCCACGGTGATCTGGGAGAACCCGCACCACAAGGACGCCGGAGGCGACAAGTGAGCACCGCTGAACTCCTCAAGGGAGCGGCCGAGCTGTTCCCCGACGAGGTCGTGACCTCGGCGAACGTACGCCACCTCGACCTGCCGTTCGGTGCCGGGCGCTTCGCGCTCATCACCCTCGACAACGGCTTCGACCACACCAAGCCGACCACCTTCGGTCCCGCGTCGCTGGCGAAGCTCGACGCCGCCATCGACCAGGTCGAGCAGGAGGCCGCGGCCGGCGAGATCGTCGGTATCGGTGTCACCGGCAAGCCGTTCATCTTCGCGGTCGGCGCCGACCTCAAGGGTGTCGAGCTGCTGAAGCGCCACGAGGACGCGCTCGCCATCGGCAAGGGCGGCCACGAGGTCTTCAAGCGTCTGTCGGGCCTCGCGGTCCCGACCTTCGCGTACTACAACGGCGCGGCGATGGGCGGTGGCGTCGAGGTCGGTCTGCACTGCTCGTACCGGACCGTCTCCGCGGCCCTGCCGGCCTTCTCGCTGCCCGAGGTCTTCCTCGGTCTGGTCCCCGGCTGGGGCGGCTGCACGATCCTGCCGAACCTGATCGGCGCGGACAAGGCCGTCTCGGTGATCATCGAGAACTCGCTCAACCAGAACAAGCAGCTCAAGGGTGGTCAGGTCTACGACCTCGGCATCGCCGACGCGCTCTTCGAGGGTGCGGACTTCCTGGAGCAGTCGCTGCTGTGGACGGCCGCCGTCCTCAAGGGCGAGATCGCCGTCGAGCGCCCGGAGATCGACCGCGGCGAGGCCTGGGACCAGGCCGTCGCGCGTGGCCGCTTCATCGCCGACAGCAAGGTGCACGGGGCCGCCCCGGCCGCCTACCGCGCGCTGGACATCATCGCCGCGGCCAAGGACGGCGACCTGCAGAAGGGTTACGACGCCGAGGACGTGGCGCTCGCCGACCTGATCATGGGTGGCGAACTGCGCTCCGGCATCTACGCCTTCAACCTGGTGCAGAAGCGCGGCAAGCGTCCGGCGGGTGCGCCGGACAAGTCGCTCGCGCGTCCGGTCACCAAGGTCGGCGTGGTCGGCGCGGGCCTGATGGCCTCGCAGCTCGCCCTGCTCTTCCTGCGCCGCCTGGAGGTCCCGGTCGTCCTCACGGACATCGACCAGGCGCGTGTCGACAAGGGTGTGGGCTACGTCCACGCCGAGATCGACAAGCTGCTGCTCAAGGGCCGCGTCAACCGGGACAAGGCCAACCGCCTGAAGGCCCTGGTCTCCGGTGTGCTGGACAAGGCCGAGGGCTTCTCCGACGCCGACTTCGTCATTGAGGCCGTCTTCGAGGAGATCGGCGTCAAGCAGCAGGTGTTCGCCGAGGTCGAGGCGGTCGCCCCGGCGCACGCGATCTTCGCCACCAACACCTCCTCGCTGTCGGTCACCGAGATGGCGTCGAAGCTGAAGAACCCCGAGCGGGTCGTCGGCTTCCACTTCTTCAACCCGGTCGCGATCCTCCCGCTCCTGGAGATCGTGCGCGGCGAGCAGACGGACGACGCCTCGCTGGCCACGGCGTTCGCCGTCGCCAAGAAGCTGAAGAAGACCGCGGTCCTCACCAAGGACGCCCCGGCGTTCGTCGTGAACCGCATCCTGACCCGCTTCATGGGCGAGATCCAGAACGTCATCGACGAGGGCACCCCGGTCGAGGTCGCCGAGAAGGCCATCGAGCCGCTCGGCCTGCCGATGTCCCCGCTGGTCCTCCTCGAACTGGTCGGTCCCGCGATCGGTCTGCACGTCTCGGAGACCCTCAACCGGGCCTTCCCGGACCGCTTCACGGTCTCCCCGAACCTCGCGGCCGTCGTCAAGGCGGGCAAGCGCGGCTTCTACGTCTACGACTCCGGCAAGCCGGAGCTGGACCCCGAGGTCGCCGCTCTCCTCAAGCAGGGCGACGTCGTCCTGTCCGAGGAGCAGGTGCGGGACCGGGTCCTGGACGCGGTCGCCCAGGAGATCGGGCTCATGCTCGACGAGGGCGTCGTCGCCGAGGCCCAGGACATCGACCTCTGCCTGATCACCGGCGCGGGCTGGCCCTTCCACCTGGGCGGCATCACGCCGTACCTGGACCGCGAGGGCCTCTCGGAGCGCGTGACCGGGAAGCGGTTCCTGGAGACGGGCGTGGCGTCGGTTCCGGCGTAACGGTCTGACGGCACAAGGGAAGAGGGGGCGCGCGCGCGGCGGCGGGGGCCCCAGAAGGTGAAAAAAAACCAAAAAACGGGGGGGGGGTA
>NZ_JBHYXD010000025.1:26829-47362 GCF_042751995.1 Streptomyces sp. NPDC059371
GGCGTGGGCGCTTCGCGTTGTTCGGGGGGTGGGGTGTCGGGCGGGCCTGCGCCTAGCGGCACCCCCCCCGCCCCCCCCCGGCCCCCCCCCCCCCCCCCCCCCCCCCCTCTCTCGTTCTCAACAACCCTGAACCGGGGGCGGGTTCACCAGACCGGCATGGCCGGGTAGTGCTCGCAGGCGCCGGAGCAGGTTTCGCGGGACTCCAGCGAGGTGTGCAGCCAGCTGTCCTCGGGTATGCCGTGCACGCGCAGCGTCACCGACGCGGGCTCGGAGTGGATGGCGCTGAAGATCCCGACGAACTCGACGGTGTACGTACCCGGGCGCCAGTCGTGTGCGTGGGTGACCTGCCAGGTTCCGTCCGTCTTGACGGGTGCAGCGGCGATGAGCCGGCCCTTTTCGAGAACCATGACCTTGGTCGTGCCTCGAGGTGCCTTGCCGGAGAAGACCGGGCGCGGACCGCTCCAGACGTCCGGCTTCGGGCTCTCGATCCGAGGGGGCTCCAGGTGGTCGAGAACCTCGAACTCGAGCACGGACGTCCAGGAGACGGCGTCGCCCTTGACCGCGAGCGCCTCCACGCTGTGCCGGCCAGCGCTCCAGTTGACAGTCCGGCGCCACTGCCACGTCCCCGCAGCGGAGACGGCGGTGCCACCGAGGTATCGACCCTGCTCGTAGAACAGCACATAGTCGCTTCCGGCAGGCGCCTTGCCCGTGAGCTTGCGCATGGCACCGACGAGCTGCCGTGGCGTCGGCGACGTGAACTCCGGCATGCCCAGCACGCTCGGCGTCATGGTGAGGGCCAGTTCGGGATTGCTCACCATGAACTCGGTGAGCACGGGGGGAATCTCACCGGGCGTCAGCAGGTCCGGGTCGACCATGTCGGGCGGCAGGCCCGGAGTTTCGAGGAAGCGGGCGGCCGTGAGGCGTGCCACCTCGCAGGCTCCCAACTCGTTCAAGTGGCTTGCGTCGATGACGCCTTCGGGGTGATTCGAGTGCTCGCCCGGATCCAGCCACCGGAAGAACCGACGCGCTCGTGTGGACCCGAGTTCCTCGAGCATCCCCGTCATGTACTCGGTCATGTCGACCAGCGGGGCGCCGGTCTCGGCCGCGGCCTCGCGGGTGAGTTCGGGGTATTCGTCGAGGGTGTTCACGACGTTCCCGGCCTCGTCGAAGGCGCAGCGGACCTCCGGAGTGAGCAGCACCGGGATGCCCCCCTCGGCCCGGATCGCCTCGACGCACAGGCGCAGGTACTCCTTGTACTCGCGCGGTCCGTGGTATCGGCGGGGCTCATCGATGCGCTGCTCGACGCGGCCGAAGGCGAGAAGCACCAGATCGCCGGGGTTGAGAAGGGTGAGAAGCTCGGCGAGGCGCTTGGAGAAATAGCCCCGCAACGTCATCGCGTCACGAGCGTAGTTGTGCACCTCGTAGCCCTCGGTCAGGAAGTCGCCGAGGTACTGGCCCCAACCGGCCAGCGGTGCCTCCCTCTCCACCCGTGGAGCGGCCACCGAGTTGCCCACGATGCGGATCTTCCTCATGTTCTCCTCATGCCTTCGTCACTTTCTCT
The DNA here is from genome assembly GCF_042751995.1 of Streptomyces sp. NPDC059371. Classification (NCBI taxonomy): domain Bacteria; kingdom Bacillati; phylum Actinomycetota; class Actinomycetes; order Kitasatosporales; family Streptomycetaceae; genus Streptomyces; species Streptomyces sp. NPDC059371. The sequence continues at coordinate 28,391 of NZ_JBHYXD010000025.1, forward strand.
GAACTTCGGTCGGGAACTGGTCACACGACCGTCAGCGGCCCGAAACCGTCGGCGACATCCCGCGTCGCCTGCCGCATCACTCTCACCCGCGCGTCCGTGCCCATCACCGCGGCAACAACCCGTCCCGCGCCGTCAAGGGCGAGAGCGGGCGGACGGGCGATCAGTACGTCATGGTCGGTCCACTCCGGCACCTGCCCCCGGCCCTCGGTGGCGACGATCGCGGTGCTCAGCCGGTTCCGGGCGTTGCGGCGCGCGAGGACGATGGAGTCCTGGCGGCCGCTCTGTTGCCGAAGCGCCGCAATCCTGCCGGTTCCGCCGTGGCCACCAAGCCGTTCCACGCGTCCGTTCCACTGGCCGTCGGGTCGCTGCCGTACGCACAGCACCTCGCCGGAGTCCTCCTCGCGGTAGAAGAGAGCCATGCGCGAACGTCCGATCTGTACCGGCGTGATCCCGCCGACGGGCCGCCAGGCGTCCGGGTCGGCCGAGGTCACGCCGTCCTGCACCTTGTACGGTCCGTACACGGCCTCCTGGTACCAGTGCACACCGCCGGCGCGGTTCGCGGCGAACAGCTCGATCCGGCCGGTTGACTTCAGCACCGCGGTCAGACAGTCCTGCACATTGCGGCCGCCCAGGTCCTCCCAGCCGCCCCAGCCTTCGTCGGTCTCGCGACGGGCGCTGATGCCGGACCCGAAGTTGCGCATGAACACATGCAGTCTCCCCGTGGGTTCGGCGACGGCCTCGGGGACACCGACCTCCCGGCAGCGCCGCCAGTCCCCCGACCGCTCGTTGGGGTTGCCGACGCTCTGCCAGGGCAGCACCGTCTCGGTGTGGGCCTGCCGCCACATGCGGACGACCTCCACGTCGACCTGGCCTCCCGGCCCCGGGGTGCGGCGCAGAGCGACGAGATGCACGCCGCCCTCATGATCCGGAGCCACGGACAGTGCGGACGTCAGGCCGGGGACGCCCGGCAGAAGGTCCGGCCCGTCCCAACTGCCGCTTCCCGGCTTGCTCTCCGTCCAGACGGCCACCTGGCCACCGAGCACGGCGTACGCGGCGAGCCTGCCGTCGGCCTGGAGGTGGAGCCAGTCGGTCCCGCCCTCGTACCGGGCCCGGGTGCTCCATCCGTAGCGGCGGATGTCGGCGCCGTCGGACAGTTGCCGGTCACCGCAGTAGCGGCGGCGGCAGTCGTGTCCGTCGGCAGAGGTGTACACGTTGAGCACGCGCTGCTTCTCGGCCCAGGCGGCCTCGGTCAGGTTGCTGGGCCAGTGCTTGTTGCCGTAGCCGACGCAGTTGTCGACGAGGGGCGGGGTGCCGCCCTCCCCGATGTAGCGCTCCAGCGCCGCCAGCGCGAACTGCGCCGTCGCGGTGTGGTCGTGGTGGTCGCTGGACTTCGGCCCCGTTTCCTCGTTCCAGTCCGTGTGCCAGGGGTCGGGGTCCATCGTCCAGAACTGGTCGGGCCGGGCGCGATGGAGCAGCTCGACAAGGGAGCGCAGCAGCGCGTCCTTCTTGATCTCCTGCGTCCGGCGCAGCGGTGACTCCGCGGCGATCAGGGTGGGCTGAGCGGCGACCTCCCCATTCCACAGCTCGGGCAGCTGGACGGGAACCAGGTCCTCGTCCTCGAATTCGGTCTCGGGGTCGATCATCCGCAGCCCGAAGAAGACCAGTTGGACCTGCGGCGCGGCCACCAGGGTGGAACGGTCAACCGTCACACCGGTGGAGAACATGAAGACGTCGCGCGCCCACTCGCTCTCGCGGTCGCCCGTGAGCATGTTCGCGTACGCCGCGCGCAGTCCCTGCTGGCGCGCCTCGGCGTAGCCCTCGAAGTCAGGCTCGCCGTCCATCCGGTTGAGATCGCGGGTGTCGACGTTACGCCCGTCGGCCTCTCCTGCCGTCAGATACACGCTGGTGACCCGGTGCCCCGTCTCCAGCGCCCGTTGCAGGTCGGGGTTGATGAAGTACAGGTCGTCGTCCGGGTGCGCCAGCACCTGGACCAGCGAGGGCCGCGCGGAGGGTTCCCGGTCGGGCTCCACGTGGGCTTCCGCTCGCTCCGGGACGGGAGAGGAACGATTGAGGTCAGGGAGACTAAAACTCATAGCAACCATCCAGGAAGACGTCCCCTCGTGGAACGTCTGATTGCGCGGTGGACCCGCCTCGAACTGACTGGGCATCGGGAAGATACGGGCGGTACGGCCACCGGTCCGGCGGTCGTCTCGCCCTTCCCGGCCTCCCCCTCGTGGAAGTCGTCCGGGAGCGCGCCGAGGAACCGGGCCCGGCGGGCGAACGGTGCTTCCGTCTCCGCCGTCCGGGCGGCGGCGGAGTCGCCCGGGACGCAGATCCTCCTCACGTTTCCCTCCTCCTTTTCTGCACATCGGTCCAGCCGGTCACATTCCGGCCTCGTCCCGGAACCGTCAGCGGCACGCCTCGGCGGCCTGCCGCGTCACGCTCGCCCGCGCCCCCGCGTTTTCCGCGGCGTCTGTTCGAGGCGCCGCGGAGGGGTCGCTCGGTGTCGCGTCTCAGCCCAGAACCTGCCAGGCGTCGAACCCGACCGATCCCCGGCCGGCCTGCCGGGCCACGGCCAGACGCCCGTCCACACCCAGCACGGCGATCCACGCGCGGCCGACCGAGTCGAACGCCGCGGCCGGAGCGTAGGCCGGCGGACCGCCGAGGACATCGGTGGAGAGTTCCTGCCAAGGGTGGTTACCGGGAACGAACCGATAGGCGACGCCGCCCAGATCGCTGAGGGTGACCACCAGTGTCCCGAGCTCCATGTCCGGACTCGGGGCACAGGCGACCGCGCCGAAGCCGCCTCGCCCGCCGATCGACACAGCCGGCTTGCTCCAGCGGCCGCCCGGCGTGTCCTCTTCGGCCATGAGCAGCCGCCCCGTGTCGGGCTGGCGGAACACGGTCATGATTCGGTTGTTCGGCTGCACCACGGCCGTGGCGGGCGAGGCCGGAACCTTGAGGCGGAAACGCGGAGCGCGCAGCAAGTCCTCGTGATGATTGCTCTGGGCCCAGTGGAAGACCCCTTCCCTGCTGGCGGCGAAGACCTCGACCCGGCCGTTCGGCGCTGTCAGGGCGGAGATGCCCTCCAGCAGCTCGTGGCCACGCAGATCCGTCCACTTGCCCCAGGTCCCGTCCGTCTCCTGGATACGGGTGTGGAGTCCCTGGCCCGCGTTGCGGACGAAGAGATGCACGCGTCCCAGAGCGTCACGGGTGACGGCCGGAACGCCGAGGTGGCGATCGCGGCCGGGTTGTCCCGCGCTGGGATTGCCGAGAATGGCCCAGTCGGTGAACACACCGTCCCGCTCGGCTTGTTCGAGTACGACGATCTCGCGCCGGTGGGCATGGTCCGGTCCGATGTGGGACATGCGCCGGGCGAAGACCTGCCAGCGCCCGTCCGGGGTGAGGCTCACCGTCAGCCCCGGCGACAGCGGCCCTCCGCCCAGGAGGAACGGTCCGCGGAACTCGCCACTGCCGGGCTGCGACTCCAGCCAGAGCGCTGCCTGCTGGTTGACCACGGCGAACGCCGTCAGCCGACCGCGTGCGTCCCGCCCGAGCCAGGGCCCGTTCGGATGGCGCGGCGTCGTGCTCTGCACCCAGCCGGTGGAACGTGCGCTGAGCCCGACGGAGTAATCGCCGCTGCCCGCGGGATCACCGCAGTCGTACCCGTCGGCGGCACCGTAGACGTTGAGGAAGTACTCCTTGAGGGACACCGCCGCCGTCCCGAGGCCGTGGGGCCAGCGTTCGTTGTAGTAGCCCCGGAAGGCTTCGACGACGAATGTGTGGTCCTGATCAGGCCCTTCGTACTGCTCGAGCGCGAGGGACGCGAAGAGCGCGGCCGCGGTGTGGTCGCAGTGGTCCGCGAGATCGCCGAAGTCGTAGCGCTGGGGGAATCGTTCGTCGTGGACGAGCCGGTCAGGGTCCGGGTCCATGGTCCTGACCAGCGTCGGCCGGGTGAGGTCGAGAATCTGGACCAGGGTGTCGACCAGCCCGGAACGCGTGTACCAGTGCTGTTCCTTCACGACTCCGCCGCTCACCACCAGCGTACGGACGCGCTCTTCCTGCCCCTGCCACAGCACGTGCAGGCTTCGCGGCAGTCCGCCCTGGATTCCGTGCTGGCGGATGTTGAGGAAGATCAGCTTGATCCATGGCGCGTCCGTGAGGGAATAGACCTCGGCGACGGCACCGTCCGCGGTGGCCAGGGTGGACGACGTCCAAGGTGCCGTGCGGTCGCCGAGCACCATGGCGCCGTAAGCCGCTCGAATGCCGTTCTGCCGCGCCTTCCCGTAAGCCTCCTGGTCCACGACGGGCGCGGTCAGCTGCCAGGGGTGGCGGTTTCGGCCGTCCGAGTCCCCGTTGGTCAGATACACGGTCGTGGTGGGCGTGCCCGCCTTGGCCGTGTGAAACGTGGCGGGGTTCATGAAGAACAGGTCGTCGTCCGGGTGCGCAACGATCTGCAGGACGGAGGCGGTGCTGGGCACTCTGAGATCTCTTTCTTCTACTGCCTGGTCGAAACTTGTCACAGCGGCCATTCCGGAAGGTATCCGGCGTGGGCGCGACGGTTCCGAATGGACCCAGTCTCGAACTGACTGGCCACTGGAAAATAACTCGGGAGAAAAGCGGTCAGGATCGCGTCCTGCTCCTCTTCCGGCACATCTCCGTCGTGAAAATCGTTCAGGCAGAATACATCATGGGGACGCGCTGCCAGAATTCGCTGCAATCGCGACCCGTGCTCGGAGAGTCCGACATTGACGAATCCACAGGAGATGCTGCCAGGCACACTGCGCAAGGTGTGGAATCCATAGTAATGATGTAGAGAAGACGCCACCGACACATCGGTGCGATCACGCAGCTGATTACCCGCGGCGACCTTGATCTCCTGCTCGAATTCCCGCTCGATGTCCGCGAGAACGCTACGCCGCAGAGGATGGGGGGCATGCAGGAAGGAGTGCACCAACGCCTGCCCGAAAGTGCTCTCGATCAGGGACCGGTTGTTCTTGGCGGCACTGATGTTGAACTCGTCCTCGTCCGACGACGGGGACATCGGCACGGCCGTGGGTGACATGAAGTGCCGGGCCTGACCGTTGCCGAGGAAGAACATTCCGGGCTGCACGGTCCGCCCGAGGAATACGTCGTCGTTAAAGTAGAGGAAGTGTTCGGCCAGGTCCTCGATGTGATGCAACTGACTTTCGATGGCGTGAGAGTTGTACGTGGGCAGCGCTCCCCTGTCGCCGAAGATCTCCGTGTGGTCGACGACGCGGACACGGGGATGCGACAGGTCCAGCCACTTCGGGTCCTGTTTGTCTGTGACGATGTAGATGTTACGAATCCACGGTGCGTACATGTCGATCGACCGCAGGGAATACCGCAGTTCGTCACGGTCACGGAAACGAGCCGCACTCGTGGCCGCGTCCTGGGTGTCCATTCCCATCCCAGCGAGAACAGTGTTCTTCCGTTCCAGCCAGGCGACGTCGGCACCGTTCACCCACGTGTAGACGGCATCCACAGGAAAGTCGATGTCTCCGTGGAGCGTCTGTCCGAACGGCACGATCGTCGGGTACTCACGGCCACCCAGAAGGGTGGGGGTGCGGCGCATGGCGCTGACGGGCACCCGATCGCCGATGAGAGTCCGGGCCGGTCCCTTGAGGTAACCGGTGTCGTCGGGTTCGTCGTCCCAGAAGGTGATCAGGCAACCGTAGACCGCGCCGAGCCGCAGAGTGCGTGACGGCGACACAACACTCTGGTAGACGCTGATGCCCGAGCACCCGTCCTCGAAGTACTGACCGATCAAAGCGGCCAGGACCGTGGCCACCGGCTTCTGCGCCTCGTTGAGCACGGACGCGTAGACGGCCTCGTCCTGATACCGCTCGGCCAGCGCCTTGAAGACAGCCTCCTGGTGGGAGCGGTGCACCGCCACAGAGTGCCGCACCATGCTGTCGCGCACGACCATGTACGGAATGTCCGCGCCCTCCAAGACGTTGGCCGCGAGCGCGAGGTTCGCCTGGACCACGTCCCAGGGCGACTGCCACTCGAGCAGCGCGCACACCTGCCCGCCGTCCTGGACCAGGCCCCGCCTTTTGAGCAGTCGCTGCTCCAAGACCCGCTGATCGTTCGAGCGGACCGACCCCGGAGGCGGAGGAGGTGCCGCCGGCATGCCTCCTTCGGGGCCGCTCATGTAGGCGTGCACCGCTTGGCGCTCGGCCTTCATCAGTTCCCTGCGCCCGCGTTCGCGGTCCGCCAGGAGCTCGTGGAACATCTCTTCCCAGCGCGCGGTGACCACCGTGGGCGAGAACCGGCTGACGGCGGCCAGCGCTGCGCCGCCCATCCGGTGCCGCAGCTCCGAGTCCTCGATCAGCCGCAGCAGGGCGGAGGTCAGCGAGTCGATGTCACCGGGAGGCACCAGGATGCCGGTCTCCCCGTCGATCACCACCTCCCGCGGGCCGTTGGGCGCGTCGTAGGAGACGACGGGAACACCCGCCGCCTGCGCCTCCGCGAGAACCAGTCCGAACGCCTCGTTCCGCGACGTGAGAAGGGAAATACTGGCCTTGGCCCACTCCTCCGCGAGCTTCGGCGAATTACCGTTGAGCTGCACACAGTCGTGCAGCCCGAGCATGTCCATCTGCCGACGCAGGGCACCACTGAGCGGCCCGTCCCCGAAGACGCGCAGCTGCCAGTCGGGGTGCCGCTGCGTCACCGTCGCCCAAGCGGTGAGCGCGTGGTCGATCTGCTTCTCCGCGACGAGCCGGCCGGCGATGACGACGGTCCGGGTCTCAAGGGTCGACCGGGGACGGAAACCGCTGGGCAGTGCGTTCGGCACGACCGCCAGACGAGGAGCGGCCGCGCCCAGGGTCTCGGCGAACCATTCCCGGGTCCGCTCGCTCAGGACCACCAGCGCGTCGAGGCGTGCGGCGTACCGCAGCAGGGGTTCACCGCTGGTGCCCCGCAGCTCGGAGACCCGGTGCTCCTGGTGGACGGTGATCACCTGGGCCGGTGCCAGTCGGACCGCCAGTGCCATCAGCGCGGGAGTCGTGGTGATCAGAATGTCGGTGTCGGTCCGCTGAAGGGCCAGTTCGAGTTCGAGGTCGGTGAGACGGTTGAACGCCGGCTCCCAGGACCGGTCGATGATGTCACTCGGCCGGGCGGCCAGCCCCGCCCACACCTCGTCCTCCATGGTGCTGGAACGTAGCGGTCGCGGAGTCTCTCCCGTGATGTCGACCAGATAGTCGAGGCGCACCCGCTCTCCGGGTGCGAAGAACTGCGTGGTTTTGGTCTTGAAGACGCTGAGGACGCGGACGTCGTGCCGGGTTGCGAGTTCGGTCGCCTGGTTGAAGACAGCGCGTTCAGTGCCACCGACGGCATCCGCGGTGGTGAGCAGGAATGTGATCTTCACTTCTGGGATTCAGTCTGCCTCGGGCATGCGCGTGCAGGTGACTCGGAGATTCCCTGCCGGGGTATAGCGCGGTTGGACAATCATGGGGGTGCGGCCGACGGGAGTCATGGCCATGCTGCGCATCGCGAAGACGCGCCGCGGATTGCGGACATCGTGAAGCCGTCGGCCCAGCCTCATCGAGGGCCCGGTCTCCTGACACAGCACGACGTCCCAGTGCTCCGGCCTCGTGGAGCGTGGTTCCATTCGGTCCAGTGGAACCTCGGTCCGGAAGAGACCTGTCTCCAGCAGTCGGGCGGGCTCGCGGATCCGGCGTCCAGCCGCGACGAACTCCGTCCAGGGGGAGTCGACCGCGGTACCCAGCACCCGGAAGTCCACCGTGATGCCGGCGTGCGACATGTGCACCTTGGACACCTCGACGGCCGGAACCGGATCCGAGCTGACGATCCGTGCGGCACCGGTGATGGTGCGCCCGACTCGATAGCGCGCGCCCGTGATGCGCGATGCCGTCATCGGCTTGGTCGGGCCCTCATAGGGAACCGGGGGCTCCACCAGCAGGAGGGCCATGGACCGCGACCGGCGCCCCGCGTGCATGCGAAGCCGGAGTTTCCACATTCCGGCGTCGACGGGTACGCCGCCGACCTCAGCGCCCATCAGTACGGCCGCGTCCACCAGGACGTCGCCGGCCGGACCTTCATAGGCGTTCGCCTCCGTGTGGTGCCGCTTGCGGCCCCGCTGGAGTACCACGGTCACGCGATCCGGCCGGGGGGTACGAGAGGGCAGGACCGCGTGCAGGTTCACCGTCTGCCCGTCCAGCACGGCCGCGTAGCGCAGCAGGGCCGTGTTCTTCGAACGCCGGGGAAGGAAAAACCTGTTCATCAGCCATGCCCGGGGCACGACGAAGCCACGCACGACGCGTCGGCGCATGGCCTGCACGAGCCCGTCCTCCTGCTTCATCCGACACCCCTGCCGAGCTGCGACAGGCGTCGCGTCGGAGCCAGTTCCCGCTGCTCCAGTTCGTACGGGCTGGGGACGGGGAAGTACGAATCGAGGAAGTGGGTCACCATTCGTGCCTGTGTCTCTCTGTCTTCCGGCACCACGGTGTCGTTGATGCAGAACGTGTCGAAGTCTCGTCTGGCGAGCAGCCCGTTCATCCGCTGCTCGGCCTTGCTGTCGCCGATGTCGATGTAGACGTAACGCAGGTCGCCCACCGTGGCGCGGGCGGAGTTGTACGCGTAGTAGTGGTGCAGCGACGAGGCGACCGGGATGTCGTTCGGGGAGCGGAACCGCGAGTGCTGGGTCACCCAGTGCGCCCGCGCGTAGACCTCCTCGATCTCGGCGAGGACGCTGCGCCTGAGGGCGTGCGGGGTGTGCTTCATCTTCTGGGAGATCACCGTGCCGAACTGCTGGGCGATGAGGCCGCGGCTGTTCTTTCCCGCGGCGTCCACGGGCAGGTCCTGCGGCTTGAGCTGGCCGGGTGGGATCAGCGCCTTGGACATGAAGAACTTGGTCAGCCCGTTCGGGTGGAAGAACCGGTCCGGACGCACCGGCCGTCCGAAGAAGACGTCGTCGTTCAGGTACAGGAAGTGCTCCGCGAGCCCTGGAACGCGGTGCAACTGGCTCTCGATCGCATGCGAGTTGAAGGTCGGCAGGGCCGTCGGATCGCTGAAGATCTCCCGGTGGTCGATCACCTTCAGACCCGGATACTCGGTGTCGAGCCAGCCGGGCACCTGTCCTGCGGTCACCAGGAAGATGTTCCGCACCCAGGGCGCGTACTGGTGGATCGACCGCAGTGAGTAGCGGAGTTCGTCCCGGCTCGTGTAGCGCGCGGAGTTCGTCGCCTGCTCGTGCAGCGGCGCATGGCCGATCGCCTGCACTCGCTCGGCGGCGTTCTTGCTCGCCCGCCACACCGGGTCCGCGTCGTCGACCCAGGTGTAGACCACGTCGATCGGGTAGAGGTGGTCGCCGATCAGCGAAGCGGTGAATTCGGGCAGGGTGCAGATCTGACCCGTTCGGTACAGGGACGGGACAGGGCTGAAGAGGCTCTGTTCGGCCTGACGGCGTTCGGCGCGCAGAGGCGTACTCACGACCACCGGGTTGGGGCGCGGCGCGACCAGTTCGCCGCCGGCCTCCTCCCAGAACTCCAGGTCGCATCCCGACTCGTCGGCGAAGACGAGGTTCTCCGTCGGATCGCAGACGTTCCAGGACAGCCGGAGCACCTGCTGCGAACGGAGCCTGCGCCAGCTCTTCGCCGACGCTCCGGTCAGCGGCGTTCCCTCCGGCACCGCGCAGACATAGCCGGGGTTGCGGCCGAAGACGAGCTGGAGGACTTCCTCCACGTCGCCGCGGAGCGCCGCGGGAACAGCCACACAGGGCACGGCCCTGGTACCGCGGACGGCGAAGTAGTCGATCTCGGCGTCTTCGAGAACCGTCACGAGCAGGTGGAGATTCCTGGCCCGCGCGGCCCACTCGGTGGCTCCGGGGACGACCGCGGCCAGGAGGTGCCGGCCTTTGATCTCCACGACGCGCATCAGGTGACGGCTGCCGCGCAGGGCCGGACCGCTTCGTCCGGTCAGCACGGCCTTCACCAGGGCCGAACGGAACGAGTCGAATGCCGCGAGAGAACGGATGACCGCGGTCCGCAGCGGGCGCGGAACCCGGCGTACGATACGGCGGCGCGCCCCCACAGGCACCAAGGATCGATATGTCGATACCAGGGCACTGCTTTCGGGGTTACCCGGGCTCACCGCGACTCCTCAGCATCCTTCAGGGAAGGGCTGAGGCCCCCCTCACACCCAAATTGATCACACAGGCGCGAGCACCCGACCCCGAATCGAGGAGATCACGTCACGGAATATTCACATCTCAGCCATTCGATGTCCACTTTCCATCCTCGCTAGAGACAAACTTGAGACATGCTTCACTTGACTTCCACCCAAGTCGGGTACTAGGTCCGGTTTGCGCCCCACTCGGGGCCGTCACCGACACCTGGCCGGGATCCGCCGCCGAAAGCGTCGCAGCCTCTCGGCAGTTCGGCTCCGAAGCGGACGGACACCTCCGGCACCCTCGCCCGGCACACGCCCGAACACGTGTCTATAGTGCAGGTCAGCCCGGCAATGCACGGACCGGCTCCTCCCCCCACCCGAGTCCTCAAGCCATCGACATCGCCCGCACCAGGGCACGAGCAGCTAGGACCCGGACCAGGATGAGTCACGCCCCGACGCCCCAGCCCACCACGACCGACGCTCCGTCAAAGGGCGGCGGAGGGCGGGGAGGCAAGCGCGAGCGCACCGGCGGCCGCCGGATCGGCAGGAAGATCCTGCTGGGCGTGGCCGTCCTCGCCATCGCCGCCGGCGGCACCGGTTACTGGCTCTACAGCGACCTCGACGGCAACATCAAGGCCGTCGACCTCGACAAGGCCATCGGGGACGACCGGCCCGCGAAGCTGCCCACCTCCGGGCAGAACATCCTCGTCCTCGGATCGGACTCGCGCGCCGGAGCCAACGCCGCCCTCAAGACGGGCCATGTCTCCGGGGCGCGCTCCGACACCGCGCTGGTGATGCACATACCCGAGGGCCGCCAGAAGGCCGTCGCGATCAGCATCCCGCGCGACACCCTGGTGACCCGCCCCGAGTGCACCGGGGCCGACGGTTCGAAGGTCCCCTCCGCCCAGCGCGTCATGTTCAACTCCATCTACTCGCAGGTCGGTTCGGCCTGCGTGGTGAAGACCGTCGAGCAGATCTCCGGGATCCGCATGGACCACTACATGGAGATCGACTTCGCCGGCTTCAAGGACCTGGTGGACGCCGTGGGCGGCGTGACCGTCACCGTCGGCAAGGACATCCACGACACCTCCAGCGGCCTCGACCTCACCGCGGGCACGCACCGGCTGAACGGCACGCAGTCCCTGGAGTTCGTACGGACCCGGCACGGTATCGGCGACGGCAGCGACCTCGGACGCATCGGTCTGCAGCAGCAGTTCATGACCGCGCTGCTCTCCGAGATCAAGAAGCAGGACGTGCTGGGCAGCCCCGCGAAGACGTACAAGATCGCCGACAGTCTGACCCAGGCGCTCACCACCGACTCCGACCTCGCCTCGCTCACGGCGCTCGCCGACTTCGGCCGGAGCATGAACGGCGTCGACCCGTCCACCATGGAGACGATCATGCTCCCGGTGGCGTACGACAAGGTCGACCCGAACCGCGTGGTGGCGGCCGAGCCGCAGGCGTCGACCCTCTGGAAGGCGCTGCGCACCGACTCCGTCATCCCCGAGTCGGCGAAGAAGTCGCCCGCCACCGGCGGGAGTTCCTGACCCGCTCCCACGGGTGACGATCCGCGACATGGGCGAGGGCCCGGCCGGTACCTGAACAGGTGGTGGCCGGGCCCTTCTTCGTGTGAGCGGTGAACGGTGTCAGACCGTGCGCCAGGCCTCCAGGGCTATGCCCGGCTCGTCCTTGCGGCGGGTGACGCGGAGTTCTCCGGCCCCCGGGGAGAGCGTCGCGGCGACCACCCGGCCCTCCTCGTCCTCGGCCAGCGCCAGCAGTGCGTCGGTGGGGAGTTCGGGACCCGACTCCGTCCACCACGCGCCCGCCGACTCGTCCTCGGTCGGGTAGGCGGCGAAGGCCACCCGGCCGCTCGCCGCGCGTTGGGCGAGCAACGTGCAGTCGTGGCCGTCGAGTCGGCAGCGGATGACCCGGACGGGACCCGGGCCGGCCGAAGTCAGCAGGGTCACGGGCCTGGTGCCGGGACGCCAGGCGCACACATCGCCCGAGGTGTCGGTGAAGAAGAGCGTGGTCGAGTCGGCGGAGGTGGCGAGCGCCTGCAGCGTGTCCGGGCGGACCGGTGCCTCCAGCGCCTCGTCCAGGGCGGGTTCCGCGCCCGCCTCCTCCTGGCTCCAGTGCAGCACGCCGCCCGCGACGGCCGCGTACAGCTCGACGCGGCCGGACAGCCCGGTCACGGCCGCCAGGTCGCCCCGGACGTCATGCCCCTTGAGGTCGCGCCAGGGCCCCCAGCCGCCCTTCTCCTTCTGGGCGATCATGCTGACCCCGCCGCCCTTGTTGCGCACGAAGACATGGGCGCGCCCCTGCGCGTCGACCGCGACGGCGGGGTCGCCCGTCCGGTCCCCGGTGCGGTCGGGGTGCCCGATCGGGCTCCAGTCGAGGGCGGCGAGATCCGGCCGGAAGTGGGTCGAGTGGACGAGACCCGACTGGTCCTTGACCGTCGGACGCCAGGAGACCAGATGGGTGTAGCGGTCGGGACCCTGGCCGAGGGCCAGTACGGAGTGCAGGCGCTGTTCGCCCCCCACGGTGCGGGGCGGGTCCCAGGGGCCACCGGGTCCGTGCTCCGCCCGGCAGCGGACGGTGGCCTCCGACAGCAGGTACGCACTGAGCCTGCCGTCGCGACCGCGTATGAGCCAGTCGACGTTCACCGCTTCACCTTAATCGGGGGCGGACCGCCCGGTGATCCGGGGCATGCCCGCCGGGCCGGCCCCTTCCCCGTCAGCGGTTCACAGGCGCTTGGCGCTGCGCAGCAGTCCGGCGTAGAAGCCGTTGCCGTCGATGCGCGAGGCGCCGCCCTTGTCGCCCATGGTCGGCCCGTTGACCTCCTTGCGGCTGGAGATGAAGACGCGGTGACCGTCGGTGTCGACGCCCAGGTACAGGGCGACGTGGTCCAGGTGGTTGCCGGTGCGGTGGTCCATCTTGAAGAAGAGGAGGTCACCGGGCTGGACGACGTCGATGTTCTTGGGGCGCGTGTACCAGGGGGACGGTCCGGAGAGCTTCAGGATGTCGACGCCGATGTCCGAGCGGGCCATGCCGTCGGCGCTGCGCGGCAGTCCGTCACCGGAGGAGTTCGTCGCCATCAGCGGATAGCGGGTCCGGTAGCCCCAGACCATGCGCATGAACCCGGAGCAGTCGAGGGCCCGGTAGCGCTCCTTGCGGGCCACCATCGAGGTGCCGTCACGGAAGGTGTAGTTGATGCCCAGGTAGTCGTAGAAGTCGTTCTGTTCGAGGCGGTCGACGCCGTCCTCCTTGAAGGGGCCGAAGACCGCGTCGCCCGCGTACGGGACACCCTCGTCGTCCTTCTTCACCGGTGCGCCATCGACGTACTGGAAGGCGATCGCGAAGACGTCGTCGGCCTCGCTGCCGTAGTACTCCTTGAACCAGTCCTTGAACCACTTCTCCTTCTCGGCGCCCTTGCGCCAGGCCTCGGGCATGAGGCGTACCCAGTCCTGGGTGACCACGCGGGACTGGGTGTTGGCCGGTTCGGTGAAGGTACGGGACGGGCCCCGGAGGGTCGCGGTGCGGGCGCCGTCGGTGAAGGTGGCGAGGATGTCGCCGTTCTCGCCGCGCAGCACGGACCGCGTCGGGTTGTTCAGGCGCTCCCAGGTCTGCTTCCCGGTGGCCTTGCCCGAGTTCTCGAGGTCGGGCTTGTCGGTGACGGCCTGCACGGCCGGGACCTTCGCCTCCTCGTCCTTGCGGAGTTCGAAGGTGAAGTACGCGCTGCCCGCGAGCAGCGCGATGACCGTGACAGCGTGGAGGACGGGACGGCCTTTGCGCTTCGGCATGGTGACGGCTCCAGGGATTGCGGATAGGGCGGGCGGCTCAGGCGGAGGGCATGGCGCCGAGAAGGATTCCGGCGGTCAGCACGACGTACGTGGCGAGGGTGACCGTGCCGGTCGACAGCAGCGTGGCCCCCTTGGGCTGACGCACGAGCTGGTAGCCGACGAGACCCGGGACGATGAAGCCGAGGGTCTGGTTGGCGTAGAGCAGCGGGAACTCCATCTGGAGCACGATGATCACGCTTGCCTGGATCAGGACGCCGCTCAGCACGACGGCCGCGAACAGCCGCTTGCCGTAGAGGATCACGAAACGCTGGAGCAGCAGGGTGGTGACGTACGTCAGAACGGTGACGCCGACGACCAGCGCGGCGCGCTGAAGGTCCTCGATGAGGGTGAGCGCCAGCCAGCCCGGGGTGATCATGCCGCCGGGCGAGAGGTTGGTCGTGAGGTAGCAGATCAGCGAGAACATCAGGCCCAGGCCGATGCCGATCGCGGCGATCTCGGGGGTGAGGACGGAGGGGATCAACGGGGCTCTCCTGGGCTGTGCCACTGCTCGGGGTCGTCGGTGGGCTGTGCGAGAGGGACGCGGGGTTCGAAAAGACCCCGGGGCTGGGACTGTTCACCCGGGCCGGGCGGTGCCGGTCGCGTGGCGGCGGCTTCCTGCGACAGGTCCGGCCACGGCTCACGGGCCTGCTCGGGCCGGTACGCCGGATCGGACCGGTACGCCTGGTCCGGCTGGTGCGGCTGGTGCGGCCGTTCGGCCCGGCCGCTCGGACGCGGCTGCTCCGGCCGGCCGCCCGGATGCGCCTGCTCCGGCTGGTGCGGCTGCTGCTGCTGCGGCGGCCAGCCGGCCTGCGGAACGGTCGGCCTGCCTGCCTGCTGACCTGGCTGCTGACCTGGCTGCTGGGAATGCTCGAGACGCGCCCGCCGCCGGCCCTGCTGCGGGTACGGGTCGTCCGCGCCGCGCTGTACGGGGACCTCGGGCCGGGGCGCGTACCGGGTCTCGTACGCCTCCGAGTACCGCTGGTACGGGTCGATCCGCGGGGCGTAGAGCTGAACGGTCTCGACGTGCTCGCGCACGGCCGGCGCCGGCCGCGGCACGTCGGCCGCCGTGCCGGCGGCGCCGCGCGTTCCGTCGCCGGGCACGTGCGCGTCCCGGCTCCCGGCCGCGCTGTCGTCGGCGCCGATGCCGGCACCGTCGTCCGGGCTCTCGTCCGCGGGAAGTTCGGCGAGGTGCTCCAGCAGGTGCTCGCCCTGGCCGTGGATGTTGCCGATGGCCACGAGCGAGGTGTCCGCGCCGAGCTCTCCGAGCAGCAGCCCCATGAACTCCGCGGCCTCGCGGCGGTCGCCGCCGAGGTCGACCGCGCGGGAGCGGTACTCCGCGGGGATCGCGTCGATGGCGCTCTTGGCCGGGTGGCCGATCACGAAGACCTTGTCGGGGTCCAGCTCGGGGATGATCTCGCCCATCTGGCCGTTGCGCTCGACCCGGTCGGGACGGCAGTTGATGACCACGTTGAGCGGGCGGTGGATCGCGCCGAGGTCGAGGAGCTGGTTGATGTTCATCAGCGTCGACTCGGGGTCGTTGGCCGCGAAGACGTTGGCGAAGCGGAGCTTCTTGCCGTCCTCGGTGACATAGCGCTCGACGGAGAGGACACCGGGGTCCGGCGGCGCGTCGTACATGCCCTGGAGGGCCGTCTGCCGCTCCACGCCGAGGAGTTCGGCGACCTTGAGCGCGATCGCCACGTTCTCCTTGAAGGTGAACCAGCTGAAGCCGCGCAGCTCCTCGTCCGTGACGGTCTCGGGATCGGCGTAGATCAGCTCGCAGTCACGCGAGTCGGCCTCCTCCTGGAGGATCGCGAAGCGCTCCTGCTCGGCGGTGACACAGATACCGCCCTCCGGCATGGAGCGGGAGAGCGAGCGGGCCACGTCGTCGAGGGTGGGTCCCATCTCGGCGAGGTGGTCCTCACGGACGTTGCACAGGACGCCGATCGTGGACCGGATCAGCTTGGACTGGTTGATCTCCTGGAGGGCCGGCATAACGGCCATGCATTCGATGACCAGGGCGTGCGGGTTGTACGCGGCCGCGCGCCGGACGATTCCGATCTGCTCGACGACGTTGGCGATGCCGAACTTGCGGTAGACCGGCTCCTCGGTCGCGTCGGGGTGGATGAACCGGGCCGCCGTACCGGTGGTCTTGGCCACCGTGGTCAGCCCGCCGCCGCGCAGCGCGCCCGCGCAGAGCCGGGTGATGGACGACTTGCCGCGGATGCCGTTGACCAGCACCCGGGTCGGGATGTTGTCCAGGTTGGTGAAGTGCCGCCGCTGTTCGACGATGCCCGCCGCCAACAGGATCGCGCAGCACACCATCAGGACGGTGTAGAGGAAGAGCACGGCCGATCAGTTCCTTACGTGCTGCTGGTGAGCGGTGTCCGGTGCGTTCCGGCGCGCGGACGGCTGCTGTTTGCGCTGTTCCTGGAGCTGCTGGCGGACGAGCTCCAGGGAGCGGGTGACCGCGCCGACCTCGTCGTGGTTGCGCGGGAACAGGACGGTCTTGCGGTCCCCGTCGGCCAGTGCCTCGGCCTGGCCGGCCAGGGCGCGCAGCGGCCGGGCCACGACGATGTGCATCCAGCCGAGGCAGGCGGCCGCCGCCGCGGCGCCCAGCAGTCCGGCGAGCACGGTGCGGTGCTGTACGTCGTACTCGGGGATGGCGAGCCGGTCCGCGGGCTGCCAGCTCACGACGGTCCAGCCGAGCTGCTTGGCCGCGCCGCCTCCCACGAAGGGAGCCGCGGCGGCGATCTGCACGCCGTCCTCGCGGTAGAGGACGCCGGCGGCGTGGGCGGACTTGCCGACCCTCTGGCCGGAAGCGGAGACCAGGTCCTTCAGGCGATCGCTGGGCAGCGACTGGAAGGCGAGGTAGCCGGTGTTGCCCGCGATGATCTTGCCGTGGTCGTCGACGAGGCGTACGACGCCCAGGCCGGGCCTCTTGAGCACCGAGTTGAGGAAGTCGAGCCGGAACTCGCCCACCAGCGCCGCTCCGTCTCGGCCGGGGATCTCGGCGGTGCCGACGACCAGCGGCTTCTTTCCGCCCTGGCCGAGGAGCTGGATGGGGTCGGCGGTGGCCGGCTTGGGCCGGGCCACGCGGGGCTTGTCGCCGACCTGGGCGACCACGTCACCGGAGGCGTCGACGACGTAGAGCGCCTGGTAGCGCAGGTGCTGGTTGAGCGTGCGGTCCAGCACCTGCGTCATGTCGTCGGGGCTGGTGCGGTCGCCGATCAGCGTGGCCACGGACTGGAGGTCGGCCTCGCCCTCGTTGAGCGCCCGGCGTACCCGGTCGGTGAGCGTGTCGGTGCGTTCGCGCTGGTCGTTCACGAGCTGCTGCGGTACGACGACGGTGCCGTCGGCCCGGTTGAGGAGGAGCAGCAGCGGGGCCGACCAGGCGAGCAGCAGGACGGCGCAGAGGGCGAGGAGTCCGCGGGTGCCGATGCGGCGCAGGCCGCGCGGTTCCGCGGGGGAATCGCTCCCCTCGGCGGGTTCGCCGAGGAGCTGGCCGCGCAGTCGTTCCAGGGCCGTGCCGATCCTGCGTGCCTCGCCGTAGCCGGGGACGCCGACCGGGCGGGTCAGGTCGCCGCGGGTGAGGCGGCGCGACTCCAGGAAGAGCCGGATGAGGGGCCGCTGCACGGTGCCGAGCAGGACGGCGACGGCGAGACCGCCGATGGCCAGGAGGGCGCCGGCCGCGATGAGTCCGAAGGCGGGCGAGGTGGAACGGGTGGGGTCCTCGGCGACCTTCACCACGGCGACCACGGTGAGGCCGAGGGCGGTCGCGGTGGTGGTCTCGCCGGGCTCCGTCGAGGCGAGGGTGGCGTATCCGCCGACGGACCGGTCACTGAGGAAGGTGCCGCCGAGCAGGCTGCCGCTCACGCCCAGGTAGCCGCCGGAGCCGGGCTCCTTGGTGCTGAGCGGGTGTTTCGCGGCCCTGTCCGCCGCCGTCTTCGCGAACGACTTGAGCTGCTTGGTGGAGGCGGCCACCTCCTCGCGCTGGAGGTCGGTGAGGACCTGCTCGGGCTCGGGGATGCCGTCGCTGCTGAGGATCGCTCCGGAGCGGTCCACGACCGCGATGGAGCGGAACTGGCCGAGGCTGATGCCGGGGAACTTGAGGCTGTTGGAGGCCACGAGGAGGAGCTGGGGCTTGCCCGGCCAGGACAGCAGCGCGAAGGACAGCAGCCGGACCTCGCCGTTCTCCAGACGCACCATGCGGGGCGCGAGACCGCCCTCGTCGCTGAGCGTGGACCGGTCGAGGGAGGTCAGCGGGACGGTCTCGCCGCGGGTCGCGACGAGCTTGCCCGACTTGATCTCGATGATGGCCGTACCCATCCACTTCTGGTACGTGTTGCCCAGTTTGTCGAGAACGGTGTCGCCGGACACGGGGGCACCCGCACTGAACAGGGCGGCCGAGCGGTCGAGGTCGGTCACCGACTCGTCGATGGAGGCCCGCAGGGCGATCGCGCCGTCCTCCGCGAAGTGCTGCTGCGAGGTCTGGACGGCCTTGGGAACCCCGTTGCCGCCGGCCGGGCCGAGCACGAGCGCCGTGACGGCCGCCAGCGAGAGGAGCAGCGCCGACAGGACCGCTATCGGCGGTCGTATGCCGCCAAGCAGCGACATGTCAGCTCTGCGGCGAGCACGGTGCTGCCGCGCCGGGGGCGATGACGCCAACGGACTGGTCCTCTCAAGCGGTTGTACGGGCGAAGCGAGCGAGGTCGGTCGCTCGCGGGCGGTGCGCAGGTTGCGGGTGCGACACAGACACACGGACGGGAAACCTGTGTCTCTGCGGCGTGTCAGACAAGCGGGACTGTCAAGAAGTTGTGCGGGTTCAAAGTGATCTGAGCAACAGCCGAATCCACATGGACACTTTCGTTCGCTTTCAACGGGTTTCGGATCCAGGCGGACGCTTCATCCCTCCGGCGGCAGCACCCTCCGGCGGCGGCAGCTCGCCCCTGCGGCAGCGGCGGCCGGGACGCCGTCCGGCGCC